>CALLVY010000518.1 GCA_938015925.1 uncultured Saprospiraceae bacterium | reverse complement strand
TTAAATTTAAATACCGTGGATTTACTTGGACTTATCTTTGAGATAACCTTATTGGCTATGGCTATATATCTCTACTTATTTGCAATTGGCAAAATTAGTTCACCAGACGAAAATATTCGAAAAAAATCAGATGCTTTTCGTAAAAAAAATGGAACTTGGCTTCGGATCCTCTCCTTAGCGATGATCGCGATTATGCTAATTAACCTTTTTTTACACCTTCAACACTTATG
Source organism: uncultured Saprospiraceae bacterium (assembly GCA_938015925.1). GTDB lineage: Bacteria > Bacteroidota > Bacteroidia > Chitinophagales > Saprospiraceae > CALLVY01. The sequence continues at coordinate 4,323 of CALLVY010000518.1, read as the reverse complement.
GACGGATTAATTTCTTTTTCCGATTTTCACAAAGTAGATATCCGCACTGGTACGATTATCGAAGCCAAAGCTTTCCCCGAAGCACGCAAACCTGCTTACCAATTGTTTATCGATTTTGGCCCCGATTTGGGGATGAAAAAAACAAGTGCCCAAATCACAGATCATTACACCTTAGAGGATTTGCCGGGCAAGCAAATTGTGGCGGTAGTCAATTTCCCACCCAAGCAGATCGGTAAATTTATGTCGGAAGTATTGGTACTTGGCGCAGTAGAACAAGACGGTAAAGTGGTGCTTTTAGAACCCAATCAAGGAACCAGCAATGGGATTCGGATTAGTTGAGACTAAGAGTGCAATAAGAATTCTTAGCCATTTGACTACCCAATCAATTTTTATAAAAAAGACAAAAAGACCTATGATTCAAGCGATCGGCCGTTACCTGCCCCTTGATGAAAATGGCTTTCTACAAAATGATTGTGCCTGGGAAAAAGTACCCCTTCACTGGCAAGAATTAGTAGAAGAAACAAAAAATCATTACCTAAATAACTTAGGAGATATGGTGCACAGCATCTATCTACGAGGTAGTGTTCCCGCAGGAATTGCGATAGATGGTGTGGCCGATTTGGATACTTTTGCTTTAGTAAAAAATTCAAACAAAAGTTGGGCGCACTTTAGCTGGGGCAAAAAATTAGAAAACGAATTACTCCAAAAATACCCTTTCGCCAAAGGAATAGAAATCGTCCAATCTGGCATTTCCCCAAATGGCGAATTATCCAACCTTCACTTAGCGCCAATTTTAAAATTACAATCGATTTGTCTCTGGGGCGAAAGTGTCCTTCCTGCTCTGCCGGATTATCGCCCTGGGCCAGAATTGTTTCGCAATTACCGATGGATCAAAGAAGATCTGATCGACCTACTTCTGTTGCCTACCAATTCAGAAGACTTCAAGTCGGCCTTGAAAACCATCCTGCGGACTGGTTTTGAATTGGTCATGGAAAGAGAGCAAAAGTTTACAACAGACCTTTATCCCTGCTGGAAGAGTTTTGCTAAATATTATCCCGAATGGGAAGGGGAGATGGAAAAAGTGCTTTTATATATCTTGGAGCCGCCTAAAGATAAAAGAGCCTTGCAAGAGTTAGCCGATGGCTTGGGTAATTTTCTGATAGAAGAAGTAAAAAATAGATGCTAATGTCGTTTATTTCTTTCGCAGGTAATGGCTCTGGACAATTTGATTTAGAAAAACTTCCGTCTTAACATGAGTAAGTTCAAGAGATTTGGGTAAAGTGTCAAACAGTTTGATTCCGTTTCCTAGCAAAATCGGAATCGTAGAAATCCTAAGCTCTTGAATTAAGTCTTTTCGGAGGAAATTCTGTACCGTCTTACCGCCATCGATGTATAAGGTATAAAATCCTTTTTCGTGAATGGTTTGGAGAACTTCCTGTTCATTGCCCTTGAGTAAGGAAGCTTTGTCGCGGTATTTTTCAGGAATTTCTTTTAGCGAATGACTCAGTACAAACACATGCTTAGGATAAGGCCATTCTCCATCAAATCCGCAGACTGTTTCAAAAGTCGTTCGACCCATAACCAGCGCATCAATCTCCTTCATCAAGTGATCAAAGCCCATGCTATTGTTTTCTGGATTGGGGATGGCATTCAACCAATCCAATTCTCCATTTACCCCAGCGATAAAACCATCGAGGCTTTTGGCAATGAATACAATATTTTTGTGCTTCATGATTTTTCCTTTGCATGCTAGTGGATAAAACCTAGCACATCAGTTGCTGGCTTAAGCCGTTGCATCTATTGCTTCTCCATTTTGTTCCGTCATCTCCTTAGAAATGGCTCCTTTGGCTACTCGGATAAACGTTTTGGTATCTACTTGCAAAGTGACCACATTACCGTCGATCTTATTGATACGGCCATAGATGCCACTAGAGGTAATGACTTCATCTCCTTTGGCCATTTCATTTACAAAAGCGACTTGTTCTTTTTGCTTTTTCATTTGTGGTCGGATCATAAAGAAATAAATGATGGCAAAGAACAGCACCATAAAAAGCGGGCTGATAAAATCTGGATTGGCTTGTAGAAAGATACTTAGAATTCTCATGATGTTTTTTTTACAATGTATTTAGTACGCAGGGTACTAGGTCTGGATAAAATATTTTTCAAAGGATTAGAACCCAATTGGCTTCTAATTATTCAGGATAAAGACAATGATTTATTCTTTGTCCGAGATCACATGCCCTTTCATGTACAATATAGTTTGGGAAGGGTAAGTATTGGCGGTAATCGTAACCGGTTTGGATTGGTAATCCTTTCTATTTTTGGTATTGAATTTTACTTGAATTTCTCCAGTACCACCCGGTTCTATCGGCTCATCTGGCCATTCCGGGACCGTACATCCACAAGTTGATTTGGCATTGGTAATCAGCAATGGAATTTTTCCAGGATTGGTAAATTTAAACGTGTGTTTGACCGTTTCTCCTGCCTTGACCTTCCCAAACTGATGGGACGTTTCGGAAAAAACCATTTTCGCTACATTAATCGTATCGAGTGGCTCATTTGCCGTGACGGGATTGCGGATGATATCGGCAATTCTACCTCCTTCTTTGGCGGGAGTTTCTTTTACAGAACGACCGCTATTACTAGTGGCCTCATCCGTACAAGCTAAAGCGAGGGTCAATAAAAGACCAATAAATACATATGCTCTCATCATTCGATCACTATATTTTCAATGAATGTAAAATCAAAACAGCTTGATAATTCCCACAAAGGTACTTCTTTTTCCCAAAATCAGGAAATTCGATAGGACTCTTTAAAAGCCCGTTTTAAGCCTGTTTTTAGGCAAGATTTAGTAGGCTACACGGAGAACCAGGACTAATTAATAGTATCTTTGCATTTTCCTTCCAATTCATAAAGCAGACCAGAAAATAACATGGCCAAAAACAATCCCATAAACCTCAGCGACCTACGCGCCTACGCGCGGATGCTCACCGATGCGAGCATTGGCATCACCGATCTGGCAGAAGCTTTACACCAAAGGATCGTGCATCCGCCTTTTTTACCCTCCACTCCAGTTCAGCACCTGATTACCAAAGTCTCTGCTTTGGGCTACAAAGGAGTACGATTAGGAGCCAAATCCATCGGTGGCGGATTGGATAAGGCGCTGGCTTTATTGCCGAGTGGATTGGATAAAGAAGCTTCTTCCGAAAAAAGAGAAGCACTTTTGGCTACCTTGAATGGTGTTTTGGGAGATTATCTGGAAGAAAAGGAAAATCCACTCGCGATCAAGATGTCTTTTAGAAAGGAAGGAAAAGAGATTCCCCTAGATACAGAAAGCCTGAAAAAAGCCTACAAAAAAAACAATGGCAAGGTCCTGTTAATGGTTCATGGCTCTTGTATGAATGACCTGCAATGGAAGCAAGAAGAATACAATCATGGAAGTGTTTTAGCGGAAGAGTTTGGTCTAATTCCTATTTATTTGCACTACAATAGCGGTCGTCATATTTCCACCAATGGTCAGGAACTAAGTCTCCTAATGGAAAAATTGCAAGAACTTTGGCCAGGCAAAATAAAAGAATGGCATATCCTCGCGCACAGTATGGGCGGTCTGGTCAGCAGAAGCGCCGTATACTATGCCCAAAAAGAGAAAAAAAGCTGGATCAAATCTTTGAAAAAGATCATTTTTTTAGGGAGTCCGCATCATGGTGCTCCTTTGGAAAAAGCAGGAAACTTTGTGGACCTAATTCTGGAAGCGACTCCTTATGCCAAGCCTTTTGCCCGTCTGGGTAAAATAAGAAGCGCCGGCGTTACAGATCTGAGATATGGTAATCTTTTAGAAGAAGATTGGCAGGGCATAGATCGCTTTGAAAATCGTAGGGACAATCGAGTGCCAGTTCCCTTGCCGGAAAAAATAAATTGTTATGCCATCGCAGCAATTAAAGGAAAAGAAAAACCCAATTCCATTAGTCGCCTGGTAGGAGATGGGATGGTGCCTTTGAAAAGTGCTTTGGGGCAGCATCGTAGCAAAAAGAAGCAATTGATATTTAAAGAAGAAAATACCCACGTTGTCTACAATACCAACCATTTGCAATTGTTGAATGCACCGGAGGTATTGGATCGTTTGAGACTTTGGATGGCTTAGTCTTTTTTACTCATTTGTTGGAGCACGCTCATGGCTTTATCCTGATCTTTTTGATCTACAAAAATATGATCATGGTAATATCCCGCCACGACATTGCAACTGATATTATTTTCGCCTAAGGCCGTAGCAAAGGCCGCCGTCAAACCAACGGCTTCCAGAGAAGAGTGGATGTTTAAAGTAAT
>CALLVY010000517.1 GCA_938015925.1 uncultured Saprospiraceae bacterium | reverse complement strand
CTTTTGGTACAATAACAATAATGGTATTTGCCTGTATAGCCAACCGATTTGATGGATCGATTAAACATATTTTTGGCCTTTTTTATTTGAGAACTGATCTTAGGAAGATAAGTCAATTTCAGAGGGGTCCCGTATTTGTCTATCAGATATTTGAGTGAGAAGCCATGGAAAGTAAGGTAACCATCTTCAAGATCAAAGCCATCTTGTGGGAAAAAGAAGGTCTGATCAATTAAGTCAAAGTATTTATTTTTCACTTCCGAATATTGGTGGTTTGGTCATGCAATATTTTACAGACCAAAATTAGTAAAGAAATTGAAATCAACAAGGATAAAAATCATTTCAAGGACTAAATAAATAGGAGAAGAGAAAATAAAAATAGGAGCCACTCTCGAATATACCACGAAAGGATAGCATTCCTCCTTTTTTAGCCCACCACTTTTTCTATTACCGCCACCGTTAAGCGACTGGTACAGACCAGCTTACCTTCCTCATTGGTGATCTCCGTATTCCAGACTTGCAGGCGCCTACCCACCTTGATCGGCGTGACCCGGCCATACACCCAATTTCCATGAGGTACGGATCTCAGGTGATTGGCATTAACTTCTATACCGACAATGGAATATTGACCAAGATCTACACAAAGGGTAGAAGCAATACTACCCAAAGACTCAGAAAGCACCACCGAAGCGCCACCGTGCAGAATCCCAAAAGGCTGAGTCGTTCTTTCATCTACGGGCATCTTGGCCAATAGGAAGTCTGGTCCGACTTCGATTACTTCAATGCCTAAAAAACCCGGCATACAATGCGAAGAAGACTGATTGATGATTTCTTTGGTGGTATTTGTTTTCCAGATCATTGTACTTGTGAATTTTGCCTATGGCTGTTATAAAAAAACGGAAGATTGGACAGAACTAAAATAAACTCTATTACCTTTATCCTTATGAAAATATATCACAATCCTCGATGTCGCAAAAGTAGAGAAACCCTTGCACTTCTCGAAGAAAATGGACAAACACCAGAAATTGTTTTATATCTGGAAGATCATCCAACGAAGAAAGACCTGAAAAGCATCTTAAAAAAATTGGGAATTCCTGCTGCTCAGCTGATTCGAAAAGGAGAAAGTATTTATAAAGAACATTACAAAGGGAAGGAATTGAGCGAAACACAATGGATTGCGGCCATGGTGGAGTATCCCAAATTGATCGAACGACCTATCGTGATCAATGGAGATCGGGCGGTGATCGGAAGACCACCAACTTTGGTTTTGGATTTACTGTAGTCTAAAACAGCTGTTTTGGGCAAAAAAAATAACCACCGGCATCTTCAATTGGGGAAAAGAAGACGCCAGTAGTTATTATTTTCGGATGATGCAAAGTTGTCTAAACAGGTTCTCCTTTTGCAGTTTGCAAATATCATTTACAAACCACTCTCTCTAAGTCAGGTGGAGTTTAAACCAAAATGGTTTTGACACGCTCTGCGTTCCGAATAAAACAAATTTTTTGTATTGTTGCGTAAAGGCTTTGACTATTTAACTACGCTCTTAGAGGCTATTTAAATGCTAGTCAGAAAGTATTGATTCTGATAAGGTGGAGAAATAAATGTAAAATACAAATTGGTATTTCGATCACTTACTTTACGTCAATATACTGCTAAATTCGATCAATAGAAAGTTATTGACTTATTTTATTTCCTTTTTACCATACAATCATGGATAAAGACAAACCTAGATTGGCCAGATTGACGGCGATTTTGACCCAATTGCAATCCAAGCGATTATTGACGGCCAGAGAAATTGCAGAAAAACATGGGGTAAGTCTCAGAACGATCTATCGAGATATTCGAACACTCGAGAAATCTGGAATCCCCATCGTCACCGAAGAAGGGAAGGGCTACTCGATCATGGAAGGTTATAAACTACCGCCAGTGATGTTTACCGAGGAAGAGGCCCATGCTTTGATTACTGCGGAGCAAATCATCAATCAAAATAGAGACCAATCCCTGGTCGATCAATATGGCAGCGCTATTGAGAAAATTAAGTCCATTCTACAATATGTACAAAAAGGCAAAACGGAATTATTAAGTGAAAGACTGGATGTCAGATCTAATATTGAAAAAGGCAATCCAAGCAATTACCTCATCCCCTTGCAAATGGCCATCACCAATTTTCAGGTGATGGATTTGGAATACCATTCTCTCGCCGACCAAAGCAGTCAAAGAAAAATAGAACCCTTTGCTTTAATTCATACCCAGGGAAATTGGGTTTTACATGCCTTTTGTCAGATGCGCAAGGATTTTCGAGCTTTTAGGTTGGATTGCATTCAATCCCTCAAAGCGAGCAATACTACTTTTGAACCTCATAAAATAAGTCTGCAAGAATATTTTAAAGAAGCGAGGAAAAAATGGGAAGGTCTCGATCAATCCGATGAAGAGGACTCCTAAACGAAGCGAACAAAAGAACTGATTCTAACAGGAAAAAACCAAAGAATCACTTAAAACCAGACCCCTGACATACCTTTGACACTGAACGAGGCTACCTTTGCATCAAACAAAATTAAAAAGATGCAAAAAGTAAAAATTGAACCCTTCAAAGTCATTGGAATCAAAGTAAGAACTACGAATGCCAATGGTCAGGCTGCAACAGATATTGGTCAACTTTGGCAGCGTTTTATGGGAGAAGGAATATTGGCAAAAATTCCAAATAGATTAGAGGATACTGTTTTTTCCCTTTACACCAATTACGAAAGTGATCATACGGAAGCCTATGATACGATCCTGGGTTGTAAAGTCGATTCGCTCGAAAACATTCCTCCAGGAATGGTCGGACAATCTTTTGCCGGAGGGAGCTACCAAAAAATTATTGCCAATGGAGATTTGACCAAAGGTGTGGTCTATGAGGTTTGGTTAGACATCTGGAGCAAAGATCTGGATCGAACTTATACCGCTGATTTTGAATGCTATGGAGCGAAAGCTCAAAATCCGACGGCGGCAGAAGTTGAAATACTCGTGGCAGTAGAAGAGGACTAAGCGAGGGCACCCTTTTTTAATCTCCCTAAATCTATCGATCAAGGATGGATGGGTTTAGGGAGCTTCTCCATTTTATTCCACTTCTAAAAAAGGTTCTTACAACTCCTGTGTTTGATTGACCATGGTTTTTAGTCCGGGAGAACATTTGAAAGGAATGGAATTGGCTCCACTACTTAAGTCGATTCAAATGCCGATCTTTGCGACTTCTGCCAAAAGAGAAATCGACGAGGTAAAAGCGGTGCTACAATACCTTAAGCCCAAATACCTTAGCCACTTTCAACCTGAATTAGAAGGATTCCATGGTTTCGAAGTTATTTGGGACTCTGTCAAAGGATATGAAAAACACTGGGAGGCGATGGAAGCCTTTTTGCAATCGGTGGAGTAGGGGAACGGATAATTTTCAAGATCTTTGTTGGGGCTGTTTGGAAAAAGAAAAAGACGAAAACGGAATACTGGAAGAAATATTGAATATCGAATCTCTAAATATGGAATATTGATTTTTTGACGAAAAAGCGCGAGTTTATGGGGACATATAGAGACATCAATGAAGTACTTAAACTAAACCTAAGCATTGACCGCCCCAATCAATATTGGATATTGAAGATTCGATATTCCCCTCTTCCCCTCCTCCCCCTTATTCCACAATAACTTTCCCCGTCTTTAAAAAATCATCTCCTTGAAACAGATAATAATACATGCCAGCATTCAAATTGCTAATGTCAATATTTTGATGGGCATCAGTGATAAATACATCCTTTTTCAATTTCCCATTATTGCTATAAATTTTTAGCCGCCCATTTTTTTCAGCATCATGTCCCATTAGGGTCAATGAATTTTTGGCTGGATTTGGGGAAAGAGAAATACGATCATTTGGAGTTTTGATTTGCACACTTCTAATTTCGGAATAAGAAAAAGAAGCATCAAAATCGGTTTGTTTTAATCGGTAATAAGAAATTCCTTTTAAAGGTTCTTGATCGTAAGTGGAGTATGCTTGCAGCGCAGTAGAAGTTCCTGCTGCATCGACCTCAATTATTTTTTCCCAATGTTGGGCATCGGAAGAACGCTCAATCGTAAAGAAGTCATTTTCTAATTCTGCAGCCGTTTCCCATGTCAAACGAACCCGTTTATGTTCTTCTGCATCGGCAGTAAAAGAAACCAGTTCAACGGGAATAAGCGTACCGGAGGCAATAATGAATTGTGAAAAATTTGTTTGGTTACAGCTATTATCAAAAGTGATGGTTCCACTACCCGCAGCGGTGGCTCCGCATTGATCGATCCAGTTGGCGAGATGTTGATTGCTCGTTCGTTTATACAAATGAGCTTCACTTGGCGATCCAGCAACCGCATTTACAAAACCGGAATCAAGAGGATCAAATTTCATTGCAGTCAAAGCATCAAAACTAGGATTTCCATAATTATTGACCACCCAATAATTTCCGGAATTAGATACTGTTGCCGCTGGCAATGCATTGGGAAGGACATGCAGTTGGGATACTACGACTTCTCCATTAGGAACAATGTTTCCAAAAGTCATTTCCACACCAGTAGTCCCAAAGGTATAGGTTCCTGCGGCATTGACCGATAAGCGATGAGACGTTCCTCCGGCGATTGGTGCTGAAGAAAGCACCTTGGTGGAATTACCATTTTGCACAGCTTTCCGAACGCCCACTTTGTCTAAAATATCAGTACTTTCCGTATTGTTGAATTGATAGTACACCATCAAACCAGGAGCAATAGGCAATGTAGTTCGTCTGGTTAAATGGCGAATTTCTCGTATTTCATTTTGTGTTAAAGAGCGATTCCAAAGAGCGACTTCATCGATTTCTCCGTCCATATTTCTACTGCTCCAACCTTTATAACTGCCCATTTTCATAGTTCCCAATGCTGCTGGATCTAGGGTCGTGGTATGGGTAGCCCCTTCGCCATTGAGATAAACTGTAATGGCATCGGGAGTGACGACCAGTGCCACATGCGACCATTCATTGGTGGGAACAACTAATCCGCTATCCCACCACCAAGCTCCTCCTGGCCAATGATAGGCTAAGGTATTTCCCGTTCCGAAATTTAATCCAGCCGAGGTACCATCATTGAAGACGATGCCTGTATAATCAGGTTGAACACTATTGGGTTTTACCCAAGCAGAAATGGTGAAATTATTGGTCGTGATATCCATGCTTGGAGTGCTGGCATAGTCACCAGAATTACTGCATTGCAATGCGTAGCCAGGAATCGTATCCGGAGTGCATTTATTTTCTAAAGTAATAAATTCAGAAACCGTTTTACTGGAACTTCCATTACCATTAGTGACGGTCAGCGTTAGATCATAAACGCCATCCTGATCAAAAACAACTCTAGGGTTTCTAGCGGAAGTGCTACTGATATAAGCTGGAGCAGGAGTGAAATTCCAGTCCCAGGTCGCTCCGGTGTGATCTATAAAAGAGTAGCAATCCATTTGAACGGTATCTCGGCTACAATAAACTTTATCTGTATTGGTCATGGGTTGAACCACCGGAACGGAAGGGCCAGCGAAGGGAGCTTCCCAAATTCCTCTTCCACAAGACAATCGTATTTTACTATCTCGATAAAATAATTCTATTTCTCTAGCCTCGGTAATCACCAATGGCAGACCGTCCGCATACAAAACCCAATCGCTGTTGGTCGCATCCCAATAAAAGACCGCACTGGTAGAAAGGAGGTATACAATATCATCAGACCCTGTTTGATAGTCCACATCTAAAAACTGTTGACCATCCAATGCTGCTGTCGTTTTATTGACCCAGGTAGAACCGCCGTCGCTTGTTGCGTAGACTTTATTGCCATCCGATCCATAGCGACTAATGACCCATAAGTGATCTGGATTTTCTTGATCTAGACTGAGGTCTAAGTAATTAATATTATTGGAAGGAATGGTGGTGATTGCCGTAAAGCTAATGCCACCGTCCAAAGATTTGTAAATCGTTCCAGCGTTATTTGCACGAACCAAACAATAGATCAAATTCGGATTTTGTCTGGCAATTTCAAATTCAAGAACAAGGCTATTCACAGGGAAAGAATACAAGGCGGTAAAACTAATACCGGTATCCGTCGATTTATAAAAAATATTATCCTTACCCAAATAAAGGTGATTCCCATATCTGGGATCGTGTTCTATTTCGCTAGATTGCAATTGGGTATAGGTAGAATTTGGATACAAAGCCAGACTCGAAAAACTAGAGGAACTTTCGCTCAAGGCATCCGGTAATATTTTCGAACTGATATCATCGTAATAGCTTTTTCGGTTTTCAAACTGATTGATATATCCAGTGGCGGATTCTGCACCGCCCATAAACATCGTATTGCCTACGCCAAAATTTTCATGGTATACCGCATCGCCATTGTGGTAGCGCCCACCCGTCCAGGTGTCTTCATTCCATCCTTGGCTAAAGCCCCAAAAGTTACTGGCAGTGATCCCTGTATTTCGAATCTCTGTGGTTTGAAATTCATCATTGGAATAATTGATTCCACCATCAGAAACGATCCATACATCATTTCCAATCACTTCGATATCTTGTACATCGGGATGCATGGCCAAATTCCGAGTACCTCGAAAATATTCTAAATTAGCACCTCGGTTATTAGATTCCAAATCCCAAATGGTTCCGATCCAAATTCGATCAGCGTTGTTGTGGGACACATCCAAATCAAAATTATACCATCCTTGATTATAGCCACTGCTATATCCATTGGCGTACCAAATCGTATTCATGTCATCTCCTGGCGCATAAGGGCCACCATCCTGACCGTCGGCGTCTACCCAATTGTTTCCGCCATCTAGGCTATAATAGACACCTATCCAATTTTGATCTCCCACCTTACTATCGCCCAACAAACAAGTATAAACCCGATTGGTATCCGCTGGGGTCAATCCTATTTTACAACCATTGTCAGAAGCATTAGCTAAGTCGGTAGGGGTGTACCAGTCGGTATCTTTTAGTGTCCAGGATGTTCCACCGTCTGTTGATTTGAAAATCTCTGCTCTGATGGCCGTTGTGTTTTTGGTAGCGATATAAAGGGTATTTGGATTTTTGGGATTGGCTTCAATATCCCAATGCCAGCCCGCCCGAATATCAGTCCAGGTCGTTCCATCATCATCGGTGTAATAGAGTCCGTCTCTCGTTGCGGCAAATATTTTATTGGGAGTCGTTTGGTGAATATAAAGCTGTTCTACGGTAGCCGGACAATTCTTACTGAGGTTCCAGCTTTGACCAGCGTCGATGGTTTTATAAATATTTCTTCCGGTAGCTAAATAAACAATATCCGGATTCACCGGATGAATTTTGACATCTGCCCCATTGGTAAAGGATTCATCAGCTGTGGTTAAGGACCAATTCAATCCATGATCGGTAGATTTAAAAAAGCCACCAGATTCTGTGCCACAGTAGAGCAAGGTAGAATCGGAAGGAGCCGCTGCAATACAATATATGTTTGCTTGAGTTGGTCTTAGTTCAAGGCTTCCATCATTTCGGTAGGTTTTGTTTGGCCCAATATTGTTCCAAGTCGTAAGATTGTTTGATCGGTTTTGCTTACTTGTAGCCCGTTGCTTTCTTCTGATGTTGTCCCTCGTTCTCTTTTCTTCTTCGCTCAATTGAATGATAAAACCTTCTTCGTTGGTCAGCGGATCAACAAGACGAATCCAATGCTTAAAGTTTTGGGTGTGAATGTTTTTCTCAAAAATATGGGAATGATAATAGGCTTGATAGGCCTCTTCTACCGATCTCACATTTGGATGCTCGCTATACATGGATAAAGCCCAATCGGGAGTGCTCTCATCGAGTTTAGGGATTTGTTTGAAAAATTCCGTACTATTTTGGGCATTTAAACAAAAGGTAAAAAGTAAAAGAATACAGTTGGAAAGAATACCTTTTAAATAAGGATTTTGCATGGTCGAATGATTAGGTTGAAGTGAATGGGAGTATTGCTTTTAGTTTGGACATTGTTTTTTGGGCAAACAAATTAGGAGTATGAGTGAAGGTACTGATAAAATACTCAAGATAAGAAATTTGTGCATAATGGTCTAGGTCCATCTTGGGAAATATCCTTGAAGCGGAAAAGCGATACTTTTATTAAATTCTATTCTTACCATTCGTTTCAAAACCTTTTTACTTTAAAGTTGATTAGGTATTGGTAATCATTATTTGCAATAAGCATGGTCTACGAAAAAAAAGTACTCACTTATCGAGGGAAGGTCGTTTTTGAAAAAATCAGAATGTCAAAGTTCAGACGGATTCCTAAATTGTATAGTGAAAACGAGGCTTGTTTTATGTTTTTGGAAAGTGGTGCTTTTTCGGTGAGAAGCCAAGATGCTCTAGTTCGCTTTGATCAAGAAAATGCCTTGCTGGCCAAATGCTTTAATTATTTCTTTGAACTCGACCAACAACAATGGGAGGACACTACAGAAATGGAATTGATCGGTGTGATCTTTTATCCCAAACTCATTGAAGAAATCTTTCAATTGGATTTGGCGCAGGTGGAGGTGAAAAAGGATTATAATATTCAAAAAATAAAAGTCGATCCTTTACTGCAAAATTTTAAAGAAAGTATCGACTATCTTTTAGATCAACCCAGCCTGGCGGACGATACTTTGATCATCCTCAAGCTCCGCGAATTTATACAACTCCTTTTGCGACAAATAGACACAATTTCTATCCTTAATTTTTTTGCCAGCCTTTTTAATCCAGTACAATACGACTTAAAAACTGCGGTAGAAAATAACCTCTATGCCAATTTAAGTATTGAGGAATTGGCCAGTCTGTGCAATATGAGTAGCTCTACTTTTAAAAGAAAATTTAAAAGCATCTACCAGAATTCTCCTCGTGCTTATATCCTCCAACAAAAAATAAAAAAAGCCTGTCATCTACTTTCTTTTAGTTCGTCCAGTATCACACAAATCGCTTTTGATTGTGGCTTTGAATCCATCTCCGGATTCAATCGGAATTTTAAAAAACTACAAAATCTAAGTCCTTCCGAATTTAGAAAACATAAAAATTCACGCTAGTATTTTGACCTTTTATGCTTGGTTTTTGACCCGATTCAGGAAGTATCCAGAGTGGATTAGCCAGACATTTGTATTAAAAGTTTTATTAACCAAAATTTTTAAAGATGTACAAATTGTCAATGTTGTTTTGTTTGTTTCTAGCAAGTACTTTTTCGATCCATGCCCAATCACTCAATGGCACTAATGGAGGTTTTCCAGAGAAGGAAGTGATTGATGGAAAAAAATTTAGAGTCGTTTATTACGAACATGTGATAAACAAAAGTCCAGAAGAAGTCTGGGCGGAAGTGGCCGATAATTTTATCGAAGTCGGAAAGGTCGCCAAAGCCATCACTGAATCTCATTGTGAAAGTGGGGACCTTACCGAAGGCTTGGGAGCCAAGCGTTTTTGTGCCATTGATTTTGGCAAACGAAAAGTAGAAGTAAAGGAAGAAGTGGTTGATTATCAAATTACAGATCGCCGAAAAGAATTTACTTATTATGTGTATGACAGTAAAGGTTTTCCTGCCAAAGTCTACAATACCTGGGTGGTCCGAAAAGGAGCAGATGGAAAAACTTACCTCGGTACGGCTTTTAAAATGCGCGCGAATATTTCTATGATGACGGGGATGTTGGTTAAGCAATTGCAGAAGCAAGGGGGAGTGAGGAATGGCGTTTTGGCTTACAAACATTTTTTGGAAACTGGAGAAGGAAATGTAGATCCAAAAGAACTGGCCTTGATTTATCCCGAAGGGGCTTAAAACAGCTTCAATGCTAAGCGCTGGTTTTAAAGAACGACTTGGTCAAAATCAGGTCGTTCTTTTTTTGATTAATGATTGGCTTTTGAAAAAATGAGATTTCCTTTGTGGATTGGATTTAATTTGTTATGTTTAATGGAAACGTTAAGCTAAAGTTTTTCTTTCTGACCTACCAATATAATTTTACCCGTTATTTTTTATACAGAATAGTTTGATACGCTGTATACCCCTTTTTTTCTAAAATAGTTTTAGAAGTAAAATGCGATTATTTGCCGGAGGAAACTTCATCGAATGGGCAATAGACCAATTGCTACAAACTAGAACAAAAGAAAAAATGGGTGTCAATGATAAATAATCGACTAATATGGAAAGGATTAAAGAATTACTAAATCGAAGTATTGCTTTAAATGGTACCAGGCAAGTTCTCGCTTGTTTGAGTAGTATTTTAACAAGAGAAAGCTCTTTCTCTGAGGAAGCGACTTTGATCGAAGCCAGACAAAATACCCTCGAAGAAAACATTCGAAAAGGCACCATTTCTGCGGAAGACTCCAGATTAGAACAAGCCCAAATAAATGCTGCTGTGCTCGGTCTGATAAGTAGTCTCGAGCAAGGAGATCTTAAAGCAGATGCGGGCACTAGCCTGAGCGGTCTTTTGGATATGATCGCCATGGTAGAAAAAGAAAAAAAGGGGAATGAATTATCTATTGGGAAAACCAATGGGGTCGCGGCCATCATTGGTATGGGACTGCTGACTTTTATGGGCGGTTTATTTCTCTCTAGTACGTTTTTGGGAACAATCGAGCCAAAGGGTATGCATGGAGAAAAGATAGATTCTATAGCCTTGGTGAATATGGAAGAGACCATTCTAGCTTGTAAAGATTCCTTAGTCTTTGTTCATCAAATGAATACCCGACTTAAAGATAGTATCAAAGCGTATAAAGCAGATATTCTTTCTCTTGAAGAAACAATTGCCAATACCCCTAGTCCAATAAATTCCAATGGAAATCAAGCGCTTATAAATTCATTGCGCAATCAATTGGCCAGTAAAAATGAAGCCCTAGGACGCTGTGAAACGAACCTGAGTACTTGCCGATCGAGTACACCACCGGCACCGATTTCCTATATGGCCGAAGTGACCATTCATTGTACTCAAAATGCTTGGGATAGCAAAGCCGAAGTAGCTAAGATAAAAGAAACATTGAATGCCAATCGTCATCAGGTTTTGCATTCCACCGCGGGGGCAGGGATAGCAGAGGAGTATAGGGTAGAATACAAAAAAAGAAATAATATAGCTCGAAAGACCGCTCATTTTGTAATGAATAAAATGACCATAGATTATTGCCTCAAAGGAACCGGAACGATTACCGAATCAAAAAATATACACCTCTATGTACCAGAATAAACTATTTCGACCCTTGTGCGGATTGCTATTCTTATTTGGCTTTTTGGGCTTGTCTAATTGTGTGGTTCCCGCGCAATTGACCAGGGTTACTTTGACAGAATCTTTTAGTCAGAATTTCGATTTCGGTGGTATTCCAAGAGAGGAAATAAGTCCAATTTTGCATTCCCTGTTGGGAAAAGAATGGAGCCCGTATAGTTCAGAAGAAGTGATCGAAAGATGGGAATCCAAAAGCATTATTGCTAAAGGAATTGCCGTTTTGACTTTTTCTTTGGTGCCAGGAAAAAAAGCAAAGGAGTTTTTTATAAGTGGAGTGGGAGCTTATGATATTTATGACCTGGAAGATAGTAAAATGTTTTTCTCCTCTAAATTTTATATTTTAGATGATCGGTATTACTCTTTTGAGGACCTCCAAAAGAAGGACTACCTTTCCGTATATTTTGAACAAGTGATGGTCAATCAATTTTTGGGAGAAAGAAAAGCATTGGAACCGATATTGCCGATTCGAGTAGATGTGAAAATAAAGAAAAATAAAAACAAACCCATCTTCGGTGTCGCTTATGAGGAAGAACATCAAGTATATATTGGGGAGGCAAAAATTGGAACGATAAAATTCCGCGCCCCTAAAACCTCTTTTGATAAAATGATAGATTTGCGTGGAATAAAAACCCTTCCGCGACGCTATAAAACCAATCACAGATTTGAATAAAAACCAAGGATTTTTAATCGCTAGTGCGGAGTATTGGAAAATTCCTTTACTCTGGATTTTTTGTTTGACCTGCTCTTGTTCTGGGGTGCAAAAGGCGAAGCAGTTAGAAAGCTATATCGTTGAAGGTACTCAAGAAATTGTTCTGGGAAATAGGACGAATTCTATTCAGATTTTTTATAGCGGTTGCGGTGGTTTTTTGTTTAAAGATCAGGAATCGGCGCTCCTCCTCGATCCTTATTTTTCCAACCTTTCTCCTTTGCTACTATTGCCCTTTAAGAAATTAAAATCAGATACTACTTTGATTGATTCTTTTTTTAAAAGAGTACTCTCAAATACTCGAGATGAAACAGGAGTGATCAAAGGCATTTTGATCGGGCATTCTCATTACGATCATTTGGCTGATATTCCAGCTATTTATAATCGAAATTTACAAAAAGGAAGTACGCCGATTATTGGCAGCGAAACGACTCACCATATTTTGGCAGCAGCAGGTATCGAAGAGACTCGACAAATTCTTAATCCCTACAATTCTCAAGTTAGTAATAGTGAAAAGGATTCTTATGATCGTTTTTTGATCGCAGATGGTCAAATCAGAATTACACCAATCCTTTCGGAACATGCTCCGCATTTTGCAGGGGTGAAAATACTTTCTTCTAAAAAGATTGATAAGGAGGTGAAACGATTTCCCCGAAAAGTTTCCCAACTTCCAGAGGGAGATAATTATAATTTTCTGATAGATTTCTTAGATGAGAATGGTGAGATCAAATTCCGCATTTTCTCTAATGCAGGATCTGCTTGTACCGCGGGAGTAGGTTTTCCTGAGTCCGAAATATTGGCAGAAAAAGAAGTGGATGTTTTATTGCTTTGTGTAGCCAATTACAATCAAGTCAAAGGCTATCCTGAAGCACTGATTGAGGAAATCCAACCTCGACACATCATTCTAAATCACTGGGAGAATTTTTTTAGACCGATAGAAAAACTGCAAAGAAGGCCAGCTACCGTACCCGCAACAAACGTCCGAAAGTTGATTCAGGAATTAGAAGCATGGGAAAATCCAAATTTGAATTTTACGCTGCCTCAGCCTGGAACAGAGTTGATCTTTTATTATTAACACCTAGCCCCACCAATCTTTCTGATTCTCCTCCAAAGCCAAAAACCAACCTACCATGGCCGCTTTTTTAAAACCCAGTTTTTCCAAAGCCGGATGCCATTCTTCCGAAAGTCCCGCAAAGATTTCCCGATCCTTATTTTTAAGAACGACCTCCTGCAATAAAAAATAGTAAAGCACTTCGTCTATCGCATGGCCATGCTTATCATAAGGAACCACAGAAATATTTTTCTTTTTGCTGGACACCTTTAAAACACCTCTCCAGTTTTCTTTGTTTTGAATCCCCAAATAAGCAATGTCATTTTCTGCTTCCTTTTTCCAAAACAATTGTTTGCCAGTGGTCATTACCCATTCCACATATTGAATGACGAGATCGACATTTGCGGGATGGAAATGTTTCCAATGACCAGCCCGGCGATTCCAGGTCATTTGCCGTTTGGCGTAGCGACGAGTATTTTGTTTCAATAGGTCTACCGCTTGATTTAGGTTTCCCCAGCCTTCCAGGAAAGGAAAGAATTCTTTATAGCCTACTGTTTGTAAAGCATTGTGATCTTTGAAAGGCAGCAGGGTTTTTACTTCTTCGAGGAGTCCGGCTTCCATCATTTGATCGACCCTTTGATTGATTCTTTCGTAGAGGAGTGGGCGAGGCCATTGCATTTGCAAATAAATGGCCTGGAAGGGGCGCGATGATTTTCCTGCTTTTCTAAAATGAGAAAATGGTTTTTGCGCAACCCGACAAACTTCCAAGGCTCGGATCAACCTTTGCGGATTTTGCAAATCTACTTCTTGGTAATATTGAGGATCTGCCACTTTCAATTCTTCC
The DNA here is from genome assembly GCA_938015925.1 of uncultured Saprospiraceae bacterium. Lineage (GTDB taxonomy): Bacteria > Bacteroidota > Bacteroidia > Chitinophagales > Saprospiraceae > CALLVY01. The sequence continues at coordinate 5,043 of CALLVY010000517.1, read as the reverse complement.
TGTAGCACCTCTATTCCTTCCTCCTGATGAATTTGATTGAGGCTTGCTCTGACGGATTTTGGGATGTCCGGAAAATTATCCAATCCTTCCACAACTGCCTGAATATACAAACCAGAACCACCCACCAGCAAGACGATATCTTTTTCCTGAAAACAGTTCTCCAAAACTTCCAAAGCGTCTCGTTCAAAATCGCCCACACTATAATCGTCGCTAATGCTTTTGGAGTTGATGAAATGGTGGGGAGCTTGTGCGAGTTCTTCCGCAGTTGGTTTGGCGGTGCCAATATTCATCTCTCGATAAAATTGGCGGCTATCCGCAGATAGGATAAGGGTATCGAAATGTTTTGCTAGTTGTAGGCTCAAACCTGTTTTTCCGCTAGCTGTTGGTCCCGAAAGGATGAGGAGATATTTTGGATTCGACATAGGGAGGCGAAGTTCGCTAAAAATGTGCTAATTTTTAGCTTAAGCTACTGAAAAGAATAAGTGCAAAAGAAGACTTTAATTTCTAAAGCCATATGGTCTAAAGGTCAAATTTATTCTCCCCTTTTTATATTTTGGGCCGAAGGGCAGACTGTGCTCATATCTTTGTTGACAGTTTTCGCCCATGATAAGCATACTCCCGGATTTCAGGATGATCTCATAGACTTCAAAACTTTCTTTTTCTCTTAAATAAAATGCGCGTTCTTCACCAATACTTATCGAAGGAATGACCGTCGTATCTCCAAATGCTATATAATCGGAATGATAAGCGACGCCCGCATTTCCATCTGGATAATAAATGCAAACACAAACATTAAAAATTCGACCAGCATAGTCTTCAATTCTTTCTTTTATCTTCCTTAACTCGTTTGACCAAACCGCAGTTTTACCCCATTGAGCTACTGGAAATTTATTTTCCCGGTATAGGTCTTCGTCAATAAACATGATTTTACCCGTATCGAACAAGTTTATCTTATCTGCTATTCTTATCTCTGTTTTAAGCTGGTCTATCCCATATTCTTCGAGAAGTTGCACATATAGCCTTTTTGATTCTTCTTCGTCTAAGAATCCTGCGACATATTCCGCAGAACAATTCAAAGGTAATTTTATCGACTTGTTTATCATGTTCGTTTTTGCCGTTTAGCCTTAAAGATATTCAAATTCTAAAATACTTAAATTCCATTGATTCGCTATATTCTTCCCTCGATTCCCACTAAGACATCCCAATTTGTGTAGAGCTTTGTCAAAAAAAGGATAAAAAGCACGATATCCTTGGCAAAGCACTGTGGGGAAGATATATTTGCGGCGGTAATCTTTATCCGAAAGACTCAAAAAATCAGATGTTATACCGATTTGTAAGACCGCTTGCTGCTGTGACGCTGAAAATGCATTTTCGGAAAATCTATTTTTCCAATATTGAAGATATTCCGGAGGGTTATCCCATCATCTTTGCGGTCAATCATCCAACTGCCTTTATTGAGCCTAGTATTCTAGCTTGTTTTCAACCCCATCCACTACATTTCCTGGTGAGAGGTGACTTTTTTAGAAATTCTTTCTTTCGAGGTTTCTTGGAACGTTTGCATATGATTCCGATCTATCGACTCAAGGACGGGGGCTACTCCAAGCTCAAAAACAACTATGTGACGATGGAGCGCTGTTTTGAAGCTTTGCGCAAACACAAGGCCATCATGATTTTGGCAGAAGGTGGTTGTGAGCATGAGAAAAGAGTACGTCCGATTCGTAAAGGAACGGCACGTATCGCTTTTGGTGCTTTTGAAAAATATCAACTTAAAGATATTCGGATTGTGCCTATTGGTGTCAATTATACCTTTGCAGATCGCGTTCGATCGGATGTGATGATGGAGGTAGGAGATCCGATCTTACTGGAAGATTATCTTGATTTATATGAGAAAGAGCCGCTTAAAGCCATTCGCGAATTGACCGCTGAGATTGGGGTACAATTGGCCAAAAAGGTGATTATCATTGATCGGCGGGAGGATGAGGAATTGGTAGAATACTTGTTTGAACTGAATCGCAACAACCAAGTTTTTTCGATTATGCCAATTCTCGAAAAGAATGCGGGACAACTGCATGTAGAAAAGGCACTGGCAGAAGGAGTCAATCGAATGGAAGAAGAGCCTAAAGAGGAATTAAAATCAGCCACATTCGATTATTTTGCGCAATTGAAAAAACTGAACCTAACCGATTTTGCTTTGGTCCAACCTCAACATGGAGGTTTCAATAATACCCTGACTTTATTAGTCGGTTTTATTCCTTTTGTTTTTGGGGTTTTGACTAATGGACTACCGGTATTGCTTTCCAAATCGATAGTAGATGTCTTTGCTCTTACTGTTGAATTTAAGCATTCGGTAAAAGTTGCCACCGATTTAGGTTTTTATCTGTTGTATTTTATTATCCTTTTAATACTAAGTATTTACTGGAAAAGTATATTTTGGACAACGATTGTTTTACTCTTGCCCCTTTGGGGATACTTTGCCTTATTGTATTTTGAGTTTTTTCAACGTTGGAGGCAAAGCCGTAAGGTCAATCAATTGCCCTTGGCTACTCAAAATTCACTGCGCGGCGAAAGAGAAAAACTATTGAATTTGATCCGATCCAAAAAGGCGGAGTGACGTAAAAAATGATGATTTTGTTTACGTCAGATTACTAAGTTATAAGCACTGGAATAACAACCATAGAATAGAATTAAACATGCTATACCATTTTCTCAAACCACTAATTCATTTATATTTTAAGATTTTTTTCAAGAAAATATATTTCACAGGATTAGAGAATCTGACTCAAAAGAAATCAATCATTTTTGCGGTAAACCATCCGACGGCCTTTTTAGATCCCATTATTATTGCGGCCAATATTCAGCCCAGTACTCATTTTATGCTCCGCGGCGATATCTTTACCTCTCCGGTCATTAAGTTTTTACTCAATCAAATCAAAACCATTCCCATCTTTCGAGCTCGGGATGGATTTAGTGCCGTAAAAAACAATTATGGAACTTTTGAAATCGTATATGAAAAACTCCACCAAGGAGAAAATATTTTAATTCTGGCAGAAGGAATTGCCAAGCATGAAAAAAAGATGCGACCCATTCAAAAGGGAGCGGCACGTATGGTCTTTGGTGCTTACGAAAAATACAAAGACCTCGACGCGATCATTATTCCTGTTGGAGTCAACTATACCAACTCTGATGCTTTCCGAAGTCTGATGATGGTAGATTTTGGTCCTGCGATAAAAGTAGCAGATTATTATTCCATCCATGCGGAGAATCCACGCAAGGCAATCAAGCAATTGACCGATGAAATTTCTGATCGGATGTACGAACGAATCGTTCATATTGACGATGATGCAGACGCGAAATTTACCGAAGGGCTATTAGCAATTCATCGACACAATATGCACCATCCGGTCATCCCAGTGGTAGACAATAAGAATCTAGAACTTTTAGAAAAAGAAAAACAAATCACAGAGACCATCAATCAGATGGAAGAGGCTCCCAAAAGTAAATTAAAAGAAAAAGTAATCGCTTATCTGGGGAAACTAACATCCGCCGGAATCAATGATATTGGCCTTGCGCAAAAGCAACGCTATAGTTTTATGAATACCCTGATTTTACTCATCGGACTTTTACCATTTTGTCTTGGTATCATTGGCAATTTTCTTCCCCTTGCACTAGGTCGTTGGGTGGCCAATGCCAAAGTTTCAAAAATTGAATTTCATTCTTCTATTCGTTTTGGCGTAGGGATGATTACTTATATTTTCTACTTCCTTATTTTGTTGATCGTGTTTACCAGTATCTGGGGATGGATGGGACTGTTGTATGCTTTTTTAATTCCAGTCTTTGGTCGCTTCAGTTTGTTTTATCGGGATTTTTATCTGCTTTGGAAAGAAGCCAAAGCGGTAGCAGGGCAGGAGCCAGATTTTGTTTTGGATTTACAAAAAGAACGGGCGACTTTGTTAGCGGAAGTATTGAGGGCGAAGCAATAGTTTTATGAAATAAAACGATCGCTACGTTTCAAAAAAAGTAACTCCCTGTTTAGATATTAAACAGGGAGCTATTTTTTTTATATTCAAAAAGCATAGTGGCTATGGATCACAGCAGGCAAAATATCCTGCACCACAAGTTACCGAACAGCCACAGCAGGTACAGGAAGTAGCTCCCAATCCACCAGCCTGACAATTCTTCGGAGCATTGTTTTTGATACAAGTACAATGTCCAACTTCAACGATTTTTATTTTTATTCCTCGATAAACATCTTCTTCTTGCCGTAGCTTTACTTCAGTACTACCTATTCCAATAGCCGTAAGATTTTCATCTGCGATAAATCCACTCAGGTGAGGAGTCGTTTTTCCATCAGATAAAGAAATAAGGTATTGAGCTTGAGTATCATTATTCCGAAGTAGAATATGATCTTTTAAGAACAAAGCAGTTCCATTATTCATCTCTTCTTCCAAGAGGTCAAAACCTTCACCAGGTTGAAAGAAAAAAGAAGTATGAACCGGAGCGTTCTCGTCTTTTATCACTGCAATATAAGTGGCATCATTAATATCCTGAATCAGGACTTTGCCACTAATAATTTCCCCTTTTTCCACCGCATCTTTGTCGGAATTATAATCTTCTAAAACTTTTTCCAAACTGACCTTTTCGTCTAAAACTGTTTCGGTTTTATTACAAGCATAAAAAACCAAAAACATGGATAACAGGAAAACACCAAATGTTAATTTTTTCATGGTTGGTAAAAATTAGAGGTTCCATAAGGAACCAGGGTTAAGAAAAAATATGGAAATCAGCTGATAACTTTTAATGAATGCAAGCACTTTTATTTGATAAGTTTTATCAAATTCTCTAGAACACTCTAATAATAATGCCCTAATTATTTAGATTAAATAGAAGTTGTTTTAAAATAGCTCACTGGTCGCTCAAAACATCTTTTCATCCTACTTTTCGTTTTTTTATCGCCCCGTAGCTCGGCTATGCGGCTCTAAAAAAGCCTCAATTAGAATGAAAATCTTGTTCTGATCAACTCACCACCCATTTTAAAACAACTTC
>CALLVY010000516.1 GCA_938015925.1 uncultured Saprospiraceae bacterium | reverse complement strand
AGGCCACATCGTTGAGTTCGTCGGGGCCGGCTTCTGGGAAACTATTGAAATAATCGACAGCAGACTTGGCGTAATTTTCTCGATCTCCAGCCTGGCGATAAAAACTCATGCGGAAATTCGCAGACATGCGATCTGCTTTATCGGGATATGCTTTTTTAAATAAGCGATCTACTTGTACCAAACTCGATTCGTCTTTGGTATCGGATACCGATTGGTAAATCAAATTTTGCATTTGAGCAACAACATTTCGCTCGCCATACATTTCTATATAAGCGGCCTTTTGAGCACAGATATGATCAAACAAAGGAGACTTGGCATCCGTAGTCAACTGATAAATCATTTCCATGTTTTTCGGCGTCGTCCAATCGGCTTGGGTCTTGAAATATTCTTCGGCAACAGGAAGGTGGCTTCCATCTTGAATTTCAGCACGTGCCATCATATAGGCATACAAAAATTCTTCCCCGCGTTCTCCATCTGCAAAACGTTGTTCCAGTGTACCCAATCGCATCAGCGGATTGAGCGCTTTATTTCCCAACTCTAAAAACTGATCGGTCGTATGAAAACCCGCAGCGCGGTGCAAAAGCTTACCATCAGAATCGATAAACAATAGCGTAGGATAAACTTTGACATCATAGAGTACCGAAAGTTCTAATCCTTCCCCTTTTTCCATATCCATCTTTACACTGATAAAGTTGGAATTAAAATATTCGCCAACTTTGTCTTGGGTGAAGATTTCTTTACTCATTTTTTTACAAGGGCCACACCAACTGGTAAAGGCATCCAGAAAAATAATTTTGTCTTCTTCTGCTGCTCTGGATAAAATTTCTTTCCAACTAGCTCGGGTAAAATCAATCCCTTCTGCCTGTACGAATGCAGAAAAACAGATCGAAAATAGAAACAGGAGCGATATAATCTTTTTCATAAAACGAATGTTTGCTTTGACCTCTCACAAGGGAGGTTTAGTGTTTCCGGGAGGTAAAGAATTTTTCTTTAAAGTATAAACCCACCAAAATGATGCCTTTATATAAAGAAGTATTTTAAAATCATCCTTCGCGCTCGATCATTCTGATCAATTTGATGGCTTCTGATTGTTCTCTTTGTTTTCCTTCGGCCATGTCCAGTGCTTTTTTAGCCATCTCTAGCGCTTCTGCTTTCTTTTTGTTTTCTAGTAAAATACTGGAATACGTAATGTAGTATTTGGCCAATCCGCCATTTTCTGCAGCTTGTTTGGCATATTTTTCTGCAGCCGAAAGTGCTTTTGAATTTTTGCCAAAACCATCTTTAATGTCCATTGCAATCTGATGCAATTCTGAGGCATTGCCTTTTACGTTCTTCTTGACATGAGAAGAACATACTTTCAAGTATTTACCCGCATTCCCTGCTGCTTTATAATAAGTCATATCTGCATGATTGGCAAAGGCCGTAGACTTGGCAGGAAGATTTTTCTTCATTTTCGATTTGGCTTCGTTTAGCAAATCTTCATTCTTATAATCAATGGATTTTCTAACCGTTCTCAAACAAGCTTTCTCAATCACAGCATCTACTGCTCCTGCAGATTCCAAGGCACTGATGGCACTGCGTTGTTCGATTAGTTTATCAAAAATACGGGTATCGGCTTCTACGGTAGCGGCCAATAAGAAGCGACGATTAAAATCTGTACTCAAGTCTTTCTGAGAATTGATGTATTCATTGGCCACTTTTCCACTGGGCTTATTGGACTTAACCAGGGCTTTTACATATTTGAAGATCAACTCAGGATCTCGGTCGCCTGCATTATAAGCTAAGGCAAAATCGGCGCTATAGTCGACTTTACTCATGACCATTTTGGCCAATTGGATAAATTTATCGGCTGGTTGGCCACCTTTAGTCGTGTGAACCGTTTTTCCATCTCCTCCAATAAAGTAGAACGTAGGGAAAGCGGACACGGGGTATTTTTTTCGAAATTCCAATCCGTCCGGTTTTTCCATGTCAATTTTCATATTGACAAAATTAGCGTTGAAGTAGTCTCCAACGTCCTTCTGGGGAAATACATTGGCTGCCATGCGTTTGCAAGGGCCACACCAAGTGGTGTAAGCATCTACAAAAATGACCTTGTCTTCTGCACTGGCCAATTCGAGGGCTTCTTCAAAAGAACCATGAAAGAATTCAATTCCTTCGGCATAAGCCGTTTGATTGGGGAGAATCAAAGGAAGTATCAATAAGGCAAAAAATAAATTTCTCATAACTGGTTTTAATTTATCAGAACAATTGTGTTTGATTCGCAACCCGTAAGATACGGGATTTCCGAATTTAATGCAGCCTTAGGGCGTCCTGCAAAAGATGGAACAAAAGCAATTTTTCTAAAAAAGCGAACTTGATCTCCTTCTCTGATGAAAAAAACAGGAAACGGTACTGATAATCAATTGGTTACAATTGAAGTACCAAAGCAATAAATGGGGAGTACTTTAAAAGAACTTTAACAGGCTGGTACAAAAACAAAGCCTCAGAAAGATCATTATTCTTTCTGAGGCTCATTTCTTAAGCAAGATCTAGAAAAATCTATTTGCTCGCATCAAAGGCTACCAATTTGTGGAATTTCTTCACCCGAGCTTTGATTTCTGCTGCTCTCAAGTTTTTCAGGCGATTGATACTAAACTCCTCTACACAGAAAGAAGCCATCGCAGAACCATAGATTACGGCACGTTTCATATTTTCAAAAGAAACATTATTTGTCTTGGCGATATAGCCAATAAAACCTCCGGCAAAAGTATCACCAGCACCGGTTGGATCAAACACTTCCGCGAGTGGCATTGCTGGCGCATAAAACATTTTTTCGCCTTCAAAAAGTAAAGCACCGTGCTCTCCTTTTTTGATAACCAAGAACCTTGGTCCCATTTTGTGAATGGCTTTTGCTGCTTTTACGAGCGAGTATTCTCCCGAAAGTTGACGTGCTTCTTCATCATTGATGGTCAATACATCTACTTTCTTCAATACTTTTTTCAAAGAAGGCATAGCGATATCCATCCAAAAGTTCATCGTATCCAAAACGATCAATTTCGGACGTTTTTTCATTTGCTTGATTACCTTCATTTGAATGTCTGGTGTTAGATTCCCCAACATCACATATTTTGCTTCGCGGTAGCTAGCAGGTAATTTTGGATTAAAATCAGCCAATACATTCAATTCAGTCGTTATTGTATCTCTGGAGTTCATGTCATTGTGGTAGCGACCTTCCCAGAAAAAAGACTTTTGCCCTTCTTTGATTTCCAAACCTTCAAGGTTGACTCCTCTCTTTTTGAGATATTTCAACTCTGCATCTGGAAAATCATCTCCTACGACAGAAACCAGATTCAGGTCTTTTGTAAAATAAGAGGCCGCTAAGCTAATATAGGTAGCAGCTCCTCCGACAACTCTCTCAGCTTTGCCAAAAGGAGTTTCAATGGTGTCAAATGCAACAGTTCCAACGGTGACTAAACTCATATTGATTAATTATTTTATTGATTGTTGATCCGAAAATCAAGCTAGTTTTAAGTAGAAGGTG
>CALLVY010000515.1 GCA_938015925.1 uncultured Saprospiraceae bacterium | reverse complement strand
TTTATTTTAAAAAGTCTAATAGTTTTTTCATGGCACGACCTCGATGGCTAATTTTGTTTTTGGAAGTCGAATCCATTTCTGCAAAAGTGAGGTCAAAACCATCTGGTTGGAAAATCGGATCATAACCAAATCCAGCACTACCACTTCTTTCTGCTCTGATTTGACCTTCCACCGTTCCTTCAAAAACATGTTCTTTTCCATCGAGTAGAAGCGCTATAGCCGTTCTAAATCTAGCACTTCGATCTTCTTTATCCTGAAGATTGCGGATGACCAAATCCATATTGGCAATGGCATTTCGCTCCGGTCCGGCATATCTGGCCGTATAAACCCCTGGATCTCCATTCAGTGCGGTAACCTCTAATCCGGTATCTTCTGCAAAGCAATCCAGCTGAAAGTGCTCTTTTACATAACGTGCTTTTTGCAGCGCATTACCCGCAAAATCTGGACAGGTCTCTGGTATATCCTCCTCGCAACCAATATCTTTTAAGCTAATAATTTCATAACTATTGCCCAAAATCTCTTTTACCTCTCGGATCTTATTTTCGTTGCTTGTCGCAAAAACCAGTTTTTTCATATACTCAATTGATTTTCAATGCAATAAATATACTTAATTATCTTGAAAAACTACCTTTAATGCATTCCATAACAAGCCTTTTTTTCCTTTGTCGGCTGCCACTTTGGCCAAAGATTCTGAAAATAGAAATACTTTCTCATCCAGGCTGATGGATTGATAAGGAGTCGTTTTTATCCGTATCCCCAAATCCAATGGAGACTTTCCAAATACCACCAATTTTTCAACCGACTTAAAACTTGAAATATTGCTACAACTTAAGCGTTCTAAATTTGTTAATCCTAGTAATTGGACGTCGTTTTCTAAATCAATTTTTACCGCGGACATGATCTTTTTCAAAAAACTCAAATCCTCGTTTGGATTAGATTCTATGGTATAGACGACCATTAACTTTTGATGGTTGCGTCCTACAATCCTCTGTTGTATACTTTGTGGCTCCAAAATGGGAAATATAGAGAAATCGAAAACATGGTTTGTCAACATATTATTTTGTTTGCATATCGTTTTACAAAATTAATAATGTAATTGGTAGTGTTTTTAGTCCAATATTAGAATAATTGCCTAGTTTTTAGTAAATTTGTAAAAACCAAAACCAAATTATGATTAGTAACATAAAAATAACAAAAACAACTGAATCTGGACTATCTAAGATAGATTTTGACAATATTCCTTTTGGTAGAGTCTTTTCAGATCACATGTTTACCGCCGATTATATCGACGGAGAATGGACTAATTTTGAGATAACCCCATTTGGTCCTTTTACCGTTCATCCTGCTTGTTTGGCCCTGCATTATGGTCAAGCTATTTTCGAAGGGATGAAAGCTTCTGTTTCTCATGATGGACAGCCTTTATTGCTTCGCCCTGAAATGCACGTACGCCGCTTGAATGCCTCTGCTCAGCGACTTTGTATGCCTGACTTTCCGGAAGAAGTATTTATAGATGCACTTCATGCTCTAATTGACCTAGATGCCAATTGGATTCCTCCACAAGAGGGAAGTGCGCTTTACATTCGACCTTACATGTTTGCTAATGGAGAATTCATCGGAGTAGCTCCATCAGATACTTATAAATTTATCATTTTTACAGGCCCGGTTGGTCCTTATTATCCTAAGCCAGTTCGTCTTATTGCGGAAGAGTATTATGTTCGTGCTGTAAAAGGTGGAATGGGAGAGGCCAAAGCTGCTGGTAATTATGCAGGTTCTTTATTGCCAGCCCAAAAAGCGAAAGCTGCTGGGTATGACCAGATCCTTTGGCTCGATGGCAAAGAGTTTAAATACATTCAAGAAGTTGGAACGATGAATATCTTTTTTGTCATTGACGGAAAAGTAATCACTCCAGAAACAGATGGTGCGATTCTGAAAGGAATCACCCGCGATGGTTTCTTGACGGTTTTAAAGGATAAAAACTACGATGTAGAAGTGCGTCCAATTACTATTGATGAAATCGTTGAGGCTTTTAAAGCTGGAAAATTGACGGAGATCTTTGGAGCTGGGACGGCTGCTGTTGTTGCTAAGGTTTCAGATTTAACCTACCAAGGATTTGAGATGGTTTTGCCTCCAACAGATGACAATAGCATTGGAACAATCCTAAAGAAAGAAATTGATGGATTGAGAGCTGGAAAGCTAGAAGATAAGCATGGCTGGTTGGTTCCTGTACGCAGAACAACAGAGGCGACCTAAGCTTTTGATTGTTAAAAAAAAGTATCCCGAATTTTGGTCTTATCCAAAATTCGGGATTTTTTTTGCTTTAAAACCTGCTCCTGCTAAAGACGGTAGCCTAAAACATTGGATGGGCTGGTTTATTATCGAGGATGGCTTCAATTTTTTCTTCTACTTCACTGGTAATTAATGGGATTATATCAATGGAGGTCAAGGTTTCCTCGAGGTGCTTTATTTTGGAAGCCCCCAGAATTACGGTACTAACATTTGGATTTTTGGCACACCAGGCAATGGCTAGTTTAGCCAAACTGGTATCTATACTTTCCGCAACGGTATTGAGTTGCTGTACTTTTTCCAATCGTTCAGGCGTAAGCGATCTTTCTCTTAACCATTCCAGACCTTCCATACCCAAGCGAGTTCCTTTTGGAAAGGCATTGAGGTATTTATCGGTCAATACACCAGAGGCGAGGGGAGACCAAATGGTAGTGCCCATTCCTACGGTTTTATAGATTTGAGAAAACTCGACTTCTACCTTGCTTCGATGAAACATATTGTACTGTGGTTGCTCCATCGTAGGGCCAATCAAGTTGAGTTTTTGGGCAGCCATATGGGCTTCCATGATTTCTTGAGCCGACCATTCAGAGGTGCCCCAGTAAAGTATTTTGCCTTGTTGGATGAGGTGGTTCATGGCCCAAACCGTTTCTTCGATTGGGGTATTTTTATCAGGTCGGTGGCAAAAGAAAAGATCGAGATAATCAACTTGTAATCGGGTTAAGGCGGCATTACAGGCTTCGAAAAGATGTTTTCTATTTAGGCCGGTTTGGTTGGGCTTCTTACTTCCATCTCCAAAAAAAGCTTTGCTCGAAACGATATAACTAGAACGGTCCCATTTTAGTTTTTTGAAGACTTTGCCCATTACAATTTCCGATTTTCCATTGGCATAGATCTCGGCATTGTCAAAAAAATTGACGCCTTTGTCATAGGCTTTGATCATCAATTTTTCTGCAACCGAATCTGAAATTTGCTTGCCAAATGTAAGCCAGGAACCCAGTGATAAAACACTTACTTGTAGCCCAGATTTTCCAAGTCTCTTGTATTCCATAGTTTGAGGATTGTGAAAGATTCGTTTTAAATGTTTGATAGAATTAGTAAAAGCATGACAGTCAATTATTTATGTTGTTTTGATTGAATTGAAGGTTTAGCTAAAGTGCAGGTTTTAACTTCAAAAAATGCTTGCTTAAATATAAGAAAATATTGCCCTTAAATCTTCTAAAAAGCCCTGCTTTTTCAAGGGATTTCGTCTATTCAGACCTTCGGCATTGTATTTGATTAAAGAATAATAACCTATTATTAACAAGAAGGAAAAAGTGTAAACCCAATTCGAAACGTGCTTTTCCTGCTTTCAATTAACAAATCCCATTTATGAAAAAGTTGTTATTCG
>CALLVY010000514.1 GCA_938015925.1 uncultured Saprospiraceae bacterium | reverse complement strand
CCACAATACCGGAAGCATTTATTTTCACCATTAAAATATCGTGAAAACCGGCACGGTAAGTAGAGGAAACTCCTGCGATCAAATACCCTCCATCTTGTGTTTGGATAATATCTCTGATCCAATCATTATTGTAACCTCCATAAGTTTTAGACCAGGTTAAATTACCTGAACCATCCACTTTAGTCACATAGAAATCTGAATACCCTGCTCCAAATCTATTGGTTCTTCCGCCCAGAATAAATCCTCCATCGGAGGTCTCGATACTATAAGCATAGGCTCCACTAAAGGGAGCTGCAAGATCACTTGCTTCAAGTCCTTTTTCCCATATCACATCACCATTACTTGCATTAAGTTTTAGGAAGAAAATATCTTGTCGGTCCGTACTGATACTTCCGGTATAACCAGAAACAAATAAATTGCCATCCGATGTTTCTAATACGGAGTAAGCAGATTCGGCGCCAGATCCTCCAATCGTTTTAGACCAAATAGGTTCTCCAAATCGATTCATTCTTACCACTAACATGTCTTGCCCATTACTTGGGTTGGAAGAAATCGCATGACCAGCACCAACGAAGCCCGTACCAAAGGGAATGACTTCAAGGTATCTTTCATCCTGTGGCGTGCTGCATCGTATTCCGAATTCTGCGGCATCTAATCCTTCTAGAATATTTAAATCTACCGGATTAACTCCCATTCCAGAATCTCCTGCTTTGCCTACATAAAAGTCAAAACTATTAGGACTAAAACCATCTATATCTTCTCGATAATCCCAAGCTTTTATTTTGCCTATAAAAGAACAAGCGCCCCCTTGATAGACATAATGATCTCCTTGCAAATCCAATTCGGCAACGAATGGATAAATCGCCTCAAGGTTCTGTACCAATTCACTATTCCAATAGTCCGCTAAAAACTCTTGATCTGGATGAAACATACCCGGAACCGAAGGTAACTTCGGAACCAAACGCCATACATCGTAAGGAAAAGGGAAAACAAAAGTTCCCAAAATTAACTGCCGAATCACATCGGTATCTAAAGTATCTACCATTCCATCTTGATTGACATCCGCTCCAAATCTTGAGTAAGGACAAAGCGTTTGGTTTCCTACATAGAGTTGACCAATTTTAACAATATCAAATGTTGATATACCGATTACAGGATTAGAAAGGTGAGCATCTGTATAAAAGCGAGTAGACAATTCTCCTTCATAGGAAATCAACCCATCCGCAGGTTTACATAGCGTAAAATCACCATTGCTATCCGAAATATCTTCCATGACATTTCCAGAACCTAGTTCTACCATCTTGGCTTTTATACCCGCTACTGGTTGGCCAGTGGTTTTATAATCGCAAAACTCTTCAAAGAAAAAGCTAGCGTTCGCGGTTAAGGAATCGGTATTCACCAAAGCTTCGGGGATATTATGGTCTGTTCCTTTGTCTAATACATTAGAGGGAAGCAGCCCCAAGAAAAAAGGGATCAATACAACAAGAATGATTCTCATAATCAAGAATATTTAACTGATATTATTTGTCTAAGATTTTAGTTTCCAATGCAGGCTATTATTTTGCGTCTTCTAAAGCCTTTAGTTTCTTTTCAAGTTCGATGACATAGAGTGTCAATTCTTCAATTTTTTTCAATAGCATTACATCCGTTTCTCCTAAGTAAACGCCTTCTTCCATTACTTCTTCTTCCGAAGGAATTCCTGGCAAGTGACCATTCTCTTTGATATAAGATTCTACATCTGCAAGTGGAGGTAAAGTATAACCGGGATCAAAAACGTAATCCGCCCAACCATCTAAGGTTACTTTGACTTTTCTGGTTTTGATATCTCCATCAACTAGTAATTTGTAAGCGGTATCCATATCATTGTCGTCTACACCGATTCCTACAGAACCAGAGTTATAAACTGCACCATTAGTGATTTCAGACCAAATGTGTGGACCATTATCAATGCTTAGTAAATCTTCAATGGTAGGTTCGTTTCCGTCAATCATTTCTGCTCTCGGGCCCCAGAAATTTTGAGTCAATCCTGCTGTGGTACTGTAGTAGAAATAAGCGCGGTGTCTTTGAGTGGTGGTAGCAGTACTATTTTTATAATCCGTTGCATTCAATACTTTCTCCCCCGTTTCTCCATCATAGACTCCTCCTTTTCCAATACTTGTAGTACCCGTATATCCACTACCATGTAGATAACCAACCAACAAATACCATTTGTCTACTTCCGGTAAATCTCCTGCCCAGAAGTAGGGATTCGTATTAGGCGTACCGGAAAGGTTTAAAGTTTGACTTGTACTTCCATTCATCGCACCTAAATAAGTTGCTCCGACAGATGCATGATCTCTTTTTACCCATACTGAGAAGCGATAGCTTTTGGTGTGATCTACAGGAAAATTAGCATTCCAACCTCCATCTCCACCACTATTTCCACTCGCAAGACCTGTCCAAATCACAGAACTTTCTCCATGCGGATCTATTCCTATTTCTCGAATATTTTCAGTTGCATCTCCATTTCTAGCAAAAATAGAAACCCCATCATTTCCAATATTCCAATCTTCCGTAGGTAGTAGGTTTCCTGAAGTGACCTCAGAAGTGATATTTAGTAGGCTTTCTAAAGTCGGTTCATTTCCATCTATCATTTCCATTCTCACTCCCCACATATCTTGAGCCGTCCCTGCAACACTAGCTCCATTTAAAAAAGTTCTAAGTCTTTGTTGAGTTGCACCAGGTCTATTTTTAAAATCTGTCATATTCAAAACCTTCTGCCCTGTTTCTGTATCATAAATTCCTCCCATGCTCACTGTTCCGGTATAGTCACTACCATGTACATACCCAACCATCATATACCATTGATCTAGTTTGGGAAGATCACCTCCAAAAAAGTAACCCGAAGTATTAGGTGTTCCGGAGAGATTGAAGTTTGGTGTAGTCGTACTACTTCCATTACCTGCACCAAAATAACAGACACCATTGGTGAGGTGACCACGTTTTCTTATCCACTGTACGAAACGGTATGTTTTGGTATGGTCGATTGTTGACCATGTGGTGTAAAATCCTCCATCAGTACCACCCGTACCAGCATCCGCAGCTGTCCAAATCATAGAAGTTTCTCCACGTGGATCGATGTCAAGCGCTCTTGAATTTTCAGTTTCAGGACTCATCATGGTAAAATTCCCTACACTTCCGGTACCTTCTGTCCAATCTTTAGGAGTCAATAAATTACCTGACTGAGGTGAGTGACTAGGTATTTCCAATAAGGTCATTAAAGAAGGTTCATTTCCATTAATCACTTCGACTCTTGGTGCATACAAATCTTGAGAATGATTATCGGCTCCAGAATTAAAGAAAGGATAAATAGCAGAAACACTTGCTGTTGGTTGCCATTTAAAGTCAACCATATTAATGACTTTTTTACCATTGGTATCATAAATACCACCATAATGAACTAGCCCCGTATGAGTCGTCTCATGGATATAACCAACCATTAAGTACCAATCTCCAATCGTTGGTAAATCTCCGTACCAAAATTGGCTCACTCCACCTGCGGTACCATCTAATTTAAAAGTACTATTAGATCCCCATGCTCTATAATAGGTAGATCCCGAATTGGTATCATTTCGTCTTACCCATACAGAATATCGGTAAGCTTTAGTAGGGTCAACTGAAAGCGTGTGGTAAAAACCACCATTGGCGCCACCTTCTCCAGGAACAGATAAACAATGCCAACCTAAAACAGGAGTACCATCAGGACCAATGGTTTCTTGGCGAATGTTTGCAGCAGGAGTTCCGTAGTCTACCCATCCGGCAACATTCCCTGATCCTTCATCCCAATCTTCAATGGGCAATAAATTATTTGAGGTTTGGCCAAACAGAACGCCGACCGTCAAAAAGCAGAGCAGAAGTAAATTATACTTTTTCATGGTTTGAAATTTATAGATTAAAATCTTATTTTCTTAAAATTGGTTTTTTAAAAATATTAATGGATTCCTTAGTTAACCAAATAGCCTTGGAATGATTTCGTGTTTTTCAAAACGGAAAATTGAGAGTTGATGATGTCGGTAATTTTAGTATCAAATTGACAAACATCGGTGCTCACATCCCGGTAAACGGATTCAATTCGCATCCCGTCAAAAGGATGGTCTATGTCATCATAATAAGTCATGTCGATATTAGCAGAAGCTTTTTGTACAATAGAACCCTCTTCCAAAAATTCTAATTTTATAGAAGTCTTATTCTCTTGTGGCGCTTTAAACTCAATTGCTTTTTTTCCATTTCCCATATCAAGCATGACGCCATTCAAACTCAGATAATCCATCACTTGTCCTATTCCTGCGGCATTGGAAAAAATGTTAGCAGGACTTAAACCATTGCCTTTTTCTAGATGAATAACCTGGCTAGCATTGTCAATGGTCACTAAGTAATCTTTTGTAAAAAGGATTTCATAATCTCCAGAAACCAGATGCCATACTTCGTCTTTTTTGATTACATCGTATTCCATACTTTCCAATATATTATCTTCCGTAAAACTGGCGTATTGAATATTAGACATATTAAAAGACAGGCATTCGTGAGAAAGAAAATCATTCATCACTTCATGATACTTTTGGATCACCTTCTCCTGCGCCTGCAATGGATTTCCCATTCCAAAGAGCAAGAGTGCGATTAAACTTATTCCTATTTTTTTCATATTTCTCTTTGCATTTTATTAGTGATTTAACAGAAATCGAAGATTGATAAAATCAAGTGCTATCCGTGTTCGCGGAACGCTCCCTTATGGGGTATATGGATTCGGTTTAGTCACCGTTCTACCTTCTTGGATTGTTACAATTCCTTTTTCTGTTTCTCTTTTTATTCTGACTAGCAAACCTTCATCATCATACTCATAAAAGAGTGCGTAATTATTTTCATCCAACTCCGCCATCAAACGGGCAGAATATGGATCATAAACATAGGACTTGGCATTACAGATGTTTGGATGGATTCTTAGGTCATCAAAATAAACTGGAGTACTTCCTGTATTAAAATATCCAACAGTAAATCTTTCTAAAGGACCAAGGTTACCGTCTACTGTTATTTTTGCACTTACTCTTTGCCAACCTTCAATTACTGGTCCTTCTGGATCTAAAGAAATGGTCTGATAGTTAGTAGCGCCATTGCCTAAGAAAATTCTAATCTGTGCATTAATATCATCACTGTTGGTAGCAAGACTAGCATCAGAAGCAACCCAACCACTCACCAGATAATCTTTATCTATCTCTGGAGTAAACAAAGGCAAACAACCTTCACAAGTCGGTACATATACTCCATCGAGTCGAGGACCATCACTGGTATAAATCTGAGTCGGTTCATGACTATTACAAGAGGAACATTCGACTGCTACTGTTATGGATTCGACTCCAATTGGTGCCTGACCAAATACGGTAATTTCTTCACTAGCCATACTCAAATCACAGCCAGGAGAAATCGCGTGTAGGGTGACGGTATAAATACCTTCGTTGGCAAAAGTAAAGGTGAAGTTTTCCGCAGTACTTTGTAGCTGTCCGTTAATGTACCATTGATAGGAGCTGGCTCCTGTGGAAGTGTTGGTAAAAGTGATTAAAGTATCGGCACAAACCGGAGATGGATTATAAACAAAGGAAGCTTGATTATTACAGTTGTTTCCACAATCATCTGTACAATTAATGACCAAACTATTTACCGTCAAATTAACAGGTGCTTCCTGGTTGACATCAGCGACAACCAGTGCAGTATTGTAAACTGCTTGTGGATAAACAATTTCCAAAGCCATCCCTAGATCTTCCGTTGGGCAATTAGGATTTAGAGCACCATTGGCATCTAATTTTATCAAGTATAAATCTCGATCAGTAGACCCTTGCTCTATATTGTATCCTGGAAGGACATAACCTCCATCCGTAGCTCGAAGTAAATCCAAAGGTCTGTCATCTAAGGACAAATCAACTCTTTCATTGAGATTGGTACCTTCACAAAACAACACTCCATCAAAATCTGTAGTCGCTGTGGTTTTATTGGCCCAACCACTAAATACAGGTTGATTGGCATTCCGTTCTATGACCCCAAAGAATCTATTGAATTGTCCATTGCTTGCTTTATACCCTCTGGCATGGATTTTATTTCCGTTAGCATCTAATCGCAAATCAAGTGCATTGGCTGAAGCAGGATTGAATCCGTCTTCTATTCCTGCAAAACCTGCAATTGATATTTGACCATTGGTCAATTCAACCATTCGTCCAGTACCGTTATTCTTGTCGTCTCCGGTACCAAAACCTTTTTCCCAAATAATATCTCCATTGGCATCAAGCTTCATTACTCCAATGTCATGGAGGGCATTATAAGTACCAAATTCTCCTCTAAAGTTTGTAGCAACAAGATAATTATTCGCAGTATTGGCGGTTTCTAGTATATCTGTAACCGCATCATTTTGATTTCCTGCACTATAGGGAAATCCATATATTTTACTCCAATCAAGCGAAAGGTCTTGGTTTACCTTAATGACATAATCATCATTATAATCATTGGTACTGTTATCATGTTTTCTAGCTCCAATGATATAGCCATTACCAGTCGTTTGTACACAATGAGTAGCAATAGTATTAGAAGGCAATGAGAGTAAGGAACCTTGGAAACTATTTTCTCCTATTTTATTTCCATTAATATCCACTTCGAGGATAAAAACATCTCTTCTCGCTGAATTAACTTTAGTGGTAGAACCTGTTACCACATAAGAACCATTAGCATTCCGAATAATTGAAGTTGCCGATTCATCCGTCAAGGCACCTCCATATAGATTAACCCATATTGGTTCTCCATCTTCATTTAATCGGGCAACAAAAGCTTCATCCTGAAGGTCTGGAGCAGCTCCTGGATCAGAAGAATGAGTTCCTACTGCCATGTATCCTCCCGATGGAATAGCAACAATATCATTGTACTGTTCATTAAAATCTGTTCCACAAACTCTCTTGTAACCTTGTTGAGGATTAGCTTGAGCTGCAGTATTCGCTCCTGCTCCTATTCCTGCAACTTCTCCTTCTGGTGCATTGTCAAAACCAGCTGCACTGGCTACCGTTCCGTTAGCGGTTTTGTTTTGCTGAACATTATCTGTAGCACTAGAATTTGCAGGAAGTATTGGTGGATTCGATCCTGGCTTAGCACATGGAGTCAGCGAGGTCTGCGAATAAAAATAACTATTGCCCGCAATTTCTAAGGAATGTTTTCCGGTGTGTGCATGATCGGAATTCAGATCTGCTAAAGTCATTGGTACTGCAAAACTAGGCCCTATTGGTGCTTTGTATATTTCAAAGTGTTTGCGATAATCAAAGTCATCACAATCTTGTTCGAAAACATCTTCTTCAAAACCTTCTGAATAAAGTTCTGCATAAGTAGAGTTACTTGCTACGATGGTCGGCAATGAATTTTTATAGCCGAAATGAGCTGCCGTTGGGATACACAATGCATTGAATGATTCCAGTGCATTTCCATTTCTATCGTACTTCGTAATCTCTTCGCCGATAATCCAATTTTCTAAATTACAAATCCATCTTCCTTGGCTGGTGTTGTATTCCCATCCGCTAAAATAGTTTTGCATAACTCCATCATAGGTTCCATAAACCCCTACATTATCATTAGAAGACAATGCAGTGAATTGACCATTGTTTCCTCTCAATTGTTTTGGAGAGAAGGTTTGGAAGGGTCGCCATTGACCAAGACCTCCTTCTACATAAGGATTATTAACTCCTTTGAGTGGAATACGGATTACAGGATCTTGAACCGTTTCACATTCTATTGGAAAATCTGATTTGTAAGTAGAAGCACTTGCAGCAATGACTCCCTGTGTAACTCCTGAATTAGGAATTTGATTAGGGTTAGCGGCTAATGGATCTATTAAGGTCTGCGTTTCGAGAACGGACCCGGTGAGCATATTTCGGTTTCCAGATCGGATAACTTTAAGATCAACAGGAGTACCTGAAGTATAGGTAACACCATCTCTATCCATCAAAGTAAACTGAGTCGCTGTTTTTGATTTGGTTGCATAAACTCGATCTGGTTGAATCGTACCATTGATAGTGACCATCAATTCATCTCCAGCGCGAATCGCGCCTTGTGCTTCGCCATTACTTACTTTTCCATCCGGTATTGATACTCCTTCAATCGTGGTATTCAAGTTATCACTGGCATGTCCCATGTAAGGATAAGCCCAGTAAGCAGGTGTGGTGAAAGAGTAAATTGGATCGTCGTGTTCGTTAAACGTTTTATTGATTAAAACGCTTCCGGTATTTGCATCATAGGCAACGTTTTCTGTGGCAATCTTGGATCCGTCTTGGATGACTTCAACGGTATTTAAGACACCGTTTCTGTGAATTACTTTGGTGGTTACGGCAGAGGAAAGTCCGGTCTCTTCCTTATTGGAATTCGGGAAAAGAGTAGGAACAATTACAGGGAAAATGAAAGCCATAAAGAAGTCACCAGAAATCTTGGTACCTTTTCCTTCCGTTACATTTCGTTCTTGGAAGGTTTCTTGCCAAAGATCAAATTCAACACCAATTTCTTTTTGAATAACCGATCCGTCTTTTTCTACGAGTTTGACCGTATTATTTAGTTTCTTGGTTTCACCAGAGCCTGCTTCTAATTGATAATTATAAGTTGTTCTGGATAAGAGCTGTTCGTTCTTATCATAAGTGCTCATTCGTTTCTGCTTACCATGCATATCATTGAGCTCAATGGTATATCCTTGAGATAAAGAAACCAGTTCTTTGTTTTCTACTTTTAAGAATTTGAGAATAGGGTTGGTTTTAAATCTTCTCGGTAAAACCTGAGAAGTGGTCACCCTTGTCGGAAATTCTTTAGCCGTATAAAATTCGTTTTCGGTATAACCACTTTGCGTTCTGATCAGAGCGGTATTATCATTGGCTATATTGATGGTTTTTACTTTTTGATATCCAACGGAAGCTGCGGGGAAAAGAGATTCTCCAAAAGGAGCTTCACTATAAAACATATTCTTTGGCCCCAACAAATATTTCTCTTCGTAAGGCAAAGGTTGTTTCATCAAATTTTCCTCTCCTCCCATTGCTGGTTCATAAGAAGCCACTCCACTTGAGATGGTTTCCATATTGCCCGCGATCTCCTTCTCCATGGTATATTCGTAGCGTTGTCCGTAGACAGATTCTCCGCCTGCCCCATCAAAGGTCCAGTTATCTGAAATCGTAACGGATTGGACTCTAGAGTTTCCTCCCAATTTCTTAAAATCAGGATTAGCCAGACGAATCCAAGAAGCTTTATTATTGGTAACGATGGTTTTTGCCCATCCTTTTTTCTGTGCTACAAATTCAAACCCTTTAAATAGTTTTCGAATTTCTTTTCCAGCATTGAAGATGGATTTGAAAAAGGCAATACCAGGATTATTGGTATTCATGTGAGGCTGAATAATTTCAGGCAATTGCAAGCGAAGTACCTGGAAGCCAGCAAAGGCGATTGGGTGTACGATTTTATTTTTTGAGTCCTTGAGGTATTTTACCGGAATCAATACTCGGGTATTAGATACCGCAACGATATCCAATGCCGGATCAATTTTAAAATATCCTTTTATTCGCTCCACCTTACTTCCATTCATATTGACTTTCATGTCAAAATAAATATCTCCAACGTCTTCAAAATAACGCTTTTTGAGTTCCGCAGTATTTGCAGTATTTACGGCATAGGGTAGATTAACAGCCACGTATTTATTCGAGTTACCCGGACCATTATAGATACTCGAGGTAATCCCTGTTCCATTTGAATTATTGGTAAAACCTACAACTTCCATCATCTGTCCTGCTCGTTTATTTTGGACATAGGCATAATCGTCGGGTTCATAATTGACGGCAATGGTCGCTCCTGTAGGTAAAGTAATACCATTCAAACTCCAAGCTCCTGCATTTGCGGTCGCTTGTTCATCAGCACCTTGAATAACATAAGGATACTCTTGAATATGTGGGTAATTCGATGGATTCACTTGTGGTAAACCCCAACGGTTGTAAAGTCCCATATTATAATTCGGTCCAGCCTTATAAGCAAACTTATAAGGACTCAAGGCACCTCTTTCACTATTCTGATAAGTATAATGAATAGACTTTAAAGTCAATTTACCATTACTTGTATTTACTTGATTTGCTACTCCTTTACACAAAGAATAATCATAAGTAAAATGAACCGTTTTGAGCGGTACAGGATTGTTTGGATTATTGGCAAGTTCTGATTTTGTTAGAATTTGAATACTATCTAGCTTAAGAACCGTTTCGCTATTTTGCTTTCCTCCATCAATACCAGCTACTCCTAATCCATCTTGTCGAGGAGAGGTAAAAAACTGAGCAACTTTAGTTCTGGATTCAATAGAGTGTACATACCACAACTCTTTTTCACCATATACAAAACTTGCTTTATTATCATCGCTGGTTGAATTATAACCTTTGTGAAACTGAGCACTTCGAACTCCCGTTGGAATTCTCCATTTGAAATTATTATCGTGCAAATGGTAGTTGAGTTTTATCGCAGTTCCCAAATCATCATCCGTTACTCCATCTCCTGTTTTGTCTACATAATCAGCAGACAACATATTGGTCAATAAGAAAGAGTGAGCATAGGAAGGCATATCATTGGACTCGTAATATTTTTCTCTACCTGCATTATTATTGGTACCGTTATCTGAATTATTATATTGAACCAGGCCATAATTTGAAGAACCTTGATTTTCATTTCCAACAGCAGTTACGTTAAAAGAGGCATCATGCTGACGGATGTTTTTTACAGGTAATCCATAAACATATCTTCCTCCATCGCTTTGCAATACGGTGAACTCAGATAAGTGATGAGCTGGTGCATTAGGTCCTACTCGATCTTCTTCATCTATAGCAGTGGAACCACAATTGTCACCATAAGCATAAATATTCCTAGGGTAACTATTGATACTTTTATCTACCCCCATCTCAGCAGCTTCTGCTCCAGTGAGGTATCTTACGGTATTATTGGTAACCGCATCCTGGTCGTTTTTGATATCACCACTCATCTGGTAAGAACCACCACCGTGCCCCAACCATTTTGAGTTAGGGATGAGTTCACTTCCTGATTTTTGATGACTTAAATAAAGTGCTTTTTCTCCACCAAAATCACTGTAGACATCATTGGCGAATTTAGAATTATCGTTAGCGAATTTGAAATAGAAGTTTTTATAACTAGGAGTTCCTTCTCTAAATTTCAAATTATTGGTCAACTGACTTTGCGGATCATTCCAAGCTCCTCTGACAGAATTGGAATTGGAAACAAAAATATCACCACCACCGTGAACGGCATTACCACCTCCAAACTCAGCTCCGATATTTCCAGAGACACTTGTATTGATTTCTTTTCCTGGTCTAAATAAACCCACATCATTTCTTACGGCTCTAAAAGCACCACCGATTCCTTGTCCGGCTACAGAGAAGACATCGTAGGTTCCATATATTAATGGTAGGTTAGGTGTATTTTCTTTGATTTGTCCAGCGACTTCCGCATTGTAATCGAGCAATGCCTGATCGTTGTCCTGACCTTCTTCAAGGTGAAGGTAACCGTAAGAGACTTGGGTCTCTGTATTATAGGTCAAGTATTGTCTTGCCCAAAATCCACCAATTTTAAAGTTAGGGTGACCTCCAAAAATTTCTCCCCCACCCTTTCCAGAGAAAGAGATAGATTCGTTGGAGATTGGAAGACTAGAAGTTGGTGTATAACTAAATGGTCCAAAGTTGTGGGTGATAGAACCTGCGCCCATATAAGAAGCCATTCCTGAAAGGAAAGGATCTTTGATCGGTAGTGGTGTTTGGAAAGTCAAACTTTTCAAACCCTGGCGGCTATTCAAACCTGCACCTAAGGTAGCTCCTGATTTGAATTGGTCATCATCAATAGATCCCAAACCAACGGAAGCATTCATATTCAAACCGTTGGCAGAAGAGGAAGACAAACCAAGATTGGTATTCAATGCGGTATTTGCACTTCCTATTTTTACAATTGGATTAAAGGACAAACTGGTCGTAAAGTCAAATCCTCTTTTGGTATTGTAACTTAAAGCACCTCCAACACCAATAGACAATTTTCCACCACTCCAACCAAACAACTCTGCATTGACTGCTCCATCGATTCCGACGGTCATGTCTTGTGCCATAGATGTTTTTTTGGTAACGCCTTCTCCAGCGAAATCATCCGGAATACCTCTCAAGCTTCGAGAAATAGATCCTGGATTGAGTGACCATCCCAGGCCGACCCAACTTGCTTCATCATCCATTCTTGGATTAGAATTGTAGCTGATATTGATAGGAAACCCATCTACGTCGGCTAAAGGAAGATTATACATAAAATCCCCGGAAAACATATCAACCATGTCCGTCACACCCGCTTGTTGAAAACCGGAGAACTCTGGTTGAGAAGGTCCACTGGTCAAACAATAAGCGATGGCTGGGGCAAAGGTTTGATTTAGAATAACTACTATAAGTAGGATCGCAATCTTTTTGTAGATGTAAGAATTCTTAACCATTGTAATTATTATTTAGTGTTGGGAATTTATTTAAGCCTTCATAAGAAAAAGACCATTGTACGCTTTCCCTAGTTTTTTTATCGAAATAAACAACAAGCAAATCTTCCTGAAAATAGTTGGCTTGTTCTGAAAATCCTTTATCCTTAAATACCAATTGAATCATAATGGTATTTGTATTTTGCGGAGGGAAAAAAGCGTGGTGTAAAACACAGGCTTTTCGCTCTCCATTAACGATCAAATAAAATTGATCTTTAAACTCTTCACTGAGGTATTCAGACAAGACCGCATAATTATCTTTCCCTCTAATAGAAGGATCCGACTGCAGACCATTGATACTTAAGTTTAAATAATGATGGTCTTTAAATTTTTGGGAAGGGTCTTCGTCCTGTTCGTTGACTTCATTTGTTTTCTGTAGCTTCACCAAGTGTGGTTCGTACTGTAACTTATATTCGAGGTTATTTAAATTGACAACATCAACCAATTCTCCCCACGAATTAAGTACTTCTTTTTTTGAATTCTGACATCCCAGAAAGAATAAACTACTGCATAGGATGCCAAAAAATATCATTTTCTTTTTCATTATTTCTTCACTGAAAATTGGAGATACGAAAATCTATTTTGCGCTTCTTTTACTTCTAGTACATATTCCACTTCTTTGGAAATCTTAAGTGGTTTGATTTCAATTTCTAATTGATTCAAACCTGGTTTTAGTTCTAGCTTTGGAAGGCGCTTTACAATTTTATCCGGGTTTCCTTTTTCATAGATTACATAATCCAGTTCCCCCATATTGCTTTTATTGATAAAACGGATGTACATCTTTTTGCTAAAAGCATAAGAAGTACCATCTGGCTTTTGCTTCAAGCTCCGATAAGATTCTCCTTCGGTAATCACTTCCGAAGTTTCGGAATCTATTTTGAAAGACCATTGAGAGGTTTCTCCGAGATAAAGGTCATTCCAGGAAGCCAGTACTTTCCAGGCATAGGTTTTTCCTTTTTCTAAAGGAATATCCATTCCTGAGTATTGGTAGTAATTGGTCCGTAGTCCACTTTTTTCTAGAAGCGGTAAGTTTTGCGTAAACGCTTGTTCCATACCTTGACCTTCTTCGACTTCCACCAATCTGATGGCATAATTTAATTCGCTGCTAAATACAGGAACTGGATTGAGCCATCTCAATTGTGGAACCACCGTAGTGATCGTACTTCGGTTTTGGGGATACTTCAACTCTGGTGGCGACATCCGCATGGAAGAATTTTCCAAACAGCGTAAACCTAGCAGGGAAGTTTCTCCACTAATAAATTTGTAGCAATAGACATAGGAACCTTCCTTGAAACTGGAAGAAACCATCAAAGAATAAAGAAAACTTTGATCTTCTACTGCAAATTGGTTACTCCAGGAAATATCGTTTTTATTGATATTTCCGCGCGCTGGAATTTGAATCGGGTCGGATTCCATTTCCATCAAAACCTGGCTGGTACTCTTAATTTCTAAAAGTAACCTCCCTGAAATGGGCGCATTAGTTGGATTAACTAATTGAACATTTTTTAGGTAGTCCAGGCTCAGCACCGGAATGTTTGATTGTATGGGGTTAATAATAACTTGCCCAGACACTAGTCCACTGCTAGATAGCAGGACTAGAAACGTACAAAAGACTTTAATTTTAGCGATCATTTTATTGGAGCTTAAATTTCAACTTTGTGTTAATGTACTCTTGAATAAATCGTTGCGAATTGGCTTTTCCTTCTCGATAGACGGGAAGCCTGGATTCTACACCGATGTTAATATTTTTGAATAAGGAAAAGCTAGCACCTGCTGCAATTCCCAGGTTTTTTTCTGTAGAAAAAGGATCAGAATCAGATTGATCTTGACCATAAATCACCCCTGCATGCAAGCGTGTATTTTTTTTATTATAAATCAGATTGAACTGAACATTCATGGAATTGATTCCTTCTTTAAAAATCCCCTCATCCGAGAATCCCATTCCCAAAACATCTATCCCCATTCCATTTTTAAACATTAGATTGCCATAGTAAATCAAACCATCAAAGTTTTGCAATTCTGCGGTATCGGCGAGTACTAATTCATTCAAAGAATTGGAATAAGAAAGGCTATTGATAAGGCTATATTGATCGGAGCTAGCATTGTGCTGAATCTCGTAAGAGGTCGTCCAAAGTTTGGATTTCACATCAAAGACTTCGTTGAGTTGATAGTTGGTGAAATTTGGAAACACCGAAGCACTCAAGGATAAGTTTTTTGAAACATTCAATCTGGCTGTTCCATTGACCACCAAATCTTTTCTGGCAGGTTCTGTATTATTGGTTTCTGTAGAGGCTCCGTTTCTAGCCGTTATATCAAAATCAATCCGATTGAAAATATTTCCAGTAAGCCCAAAAGTCAAACCTTTTTGTCCATTTCGAATAAAAGGATTTCCAAGCGTGATGTATTGAGAGCCAAGATAAAAGTATCCGACATCGACATGCAAATTGGTTTTTGGAATTCTATAGTCCAACTTCACTTCTCCCGCAGCCTTGTCGATCTCGCCAGTTGTCCCCGACTCCGGGACTTGTACAAAGACACCATTAGTCCGCGAATAAGCGGCATCGAAAACCAAGCGAAGATCACCAACGAGTTTGGTCGTTCCAGAAAAAAGAAATACGTTGTTTACTCTTTCTATCGCATTGCCGGTAGTCAAATTATTTAGTTTTTCCTGGCTATTGAGATTAGAAATTTTTATGGAGTAAGCATCTTCGGATTCGTAGGAAGCACTTGCATATACAAATCTTCTATCGGGCAATTGGGTAGGTATAGAAAAACCTAATAAAGGAAAAATAGAGTAGTCATATCTTTGCACTCCGGCGCCACTAGAAAAGGAATAATTTCCTGATTCATAAGCGACCATTGCACCGTTCATGGATAAGTTTTCTGCCAAAAGCCAGTGATCATTGACTACTGTTCGACCGATATTCAGTCGATTTACTTTTTGCATAATATTTTGCAGTCCACTTTTATTAGTATTCGATTTTGCGATAGCCAAGAGACTATCTTTGGACATATTTTTAATTTGATCTTTGGATACTTTGGCGAAGAATTTTGATTTGAAACTGTTTAAAGAATCTCCATAATAAGTCTTTCGTTCATTCCAACTTTCTTTGTACTTAGTCGTAATTTCACTAACCGCAGCACTTGCTTTGGCAGAGGAAGCCAAGGCTTCTGCTTTATCTTTCGCCTGCTTGTCCAAGTCTTTTTCTGAGACGGTTTTTGCCTTGGTTTTCATGGACTCCGCCTTGGCTTTATTGGCCTGAACCTTTTGTCCAATCGAATCTATTCTTGATTGGCCCTGACCCATATAAGCGGTTCCTTTGGCCGATAAAGAATCTGCACGTCCTTGTATTTTTTCTTTTATATCTTCCTGTCTATCAACGACTTGAGCATTATA
This sequence comes from uncultured Saprospiraceae bacterium, assembly GCA_938015925.1. Taxonomy (GTDB): domain Bacteria; phylum Bacteroidota; class Bacteroidia; order Chitinophagales; family Saprospiraceae; genus CALLVY01. Next base: position 4,873 of record CALLVY010000514.1, on the reverse strand, counting down.
CAGTTCTTGGTATTTGGGATGATTGACAATAAAAGCAAGGAGCTTATGTTTCAATTCATTCTTTAAAATATCTACTCCGACATCACCAAAAGGATCGTTTGGAATATCTGGATTGGGGAGCCTTTCGGAAAACATTTTCTTGATATCTGACTGCTTAATTTTATCAAACTTATCCGTCGAAAGTCCACCTCCTTGATTCAATTTATCTTCTGCTAAATTTTCTAGAAACTCTCTCTGGTGAAAATCAAAATTAACGCCACTCAAGTTCCAATTGACTTTATTATTAAGTAAACCAGCTTGAACAGAACCATCAAAAGGAAGTCCCATTACATTAAAAGAAGAGCCAACATTGAGGTAACCCAAATTGGTCCAAGCCTCTTCACCTGCTCTGTGATTTTTCACATATTTGTGATCCCACGAAGCATATAGATTAGGTATAGGCAACTTTAATTTACCCAAGCCCAACTTAGGAACTTTTGTTTTGTCAGAGAAAAAACCTTGATATTCTTGGAAAGCTTCTTTGGAAAAATCTTTGAGAATTCCGGCTTCAGATAAAGCTGAAATCGTATTAGAATCCAGTACCTCTTTTAGCAAAGTTCTAGCATCCCAATTACCAACCATAGAAGAGTTATCTTCATGAGTTTGAGCAACCAAATTGATGGAAGAAAATAAGAAAAGGAGAGTTACGGGAATAGAGATATACCCATACCTACTGGTAATAGTTTTCAATGCTTTTTTCTTGCTTTAGTTTGTAATGTCGTCTTAATTATATTTTTTGAGGCCTGGTAAAGATATACCTATTCTGATGAAAAATAAAAGTTTATCTTTCATTATTTTTACATTTTTTTATTTTATATCATAAAATATCATCTTTGTTTATTGCTTGTTAGTCAACACCACCCTTTCAAAAAATCAATTAAACGCAAGTTTAATTTTTCCCAAAAAAACAACTTAAATCCAATAGAAACAAAAAATGCCTGACGCTACAAAAGCACCAGACATTTCTTTTAATCTTTCGAAGATTCGATTCTTTTTTGAGCGATCAACTAATCGGCTTATAAGCGACTGCTTTGATTTCAATCAGCAAATTAGGATGTGGCAATTGATGCACAGCAACGGTCGTTCGAGTAGGGCCGGTGTGATCAAAGAAGGTTCCATAGATTTCATTATACCCTTTAAAATCTTTCATGTCTACCAAAAAGGTAGTGATGTCTATCAGGTCCCTCAAGTCCGCATCAATGCTTTGGAGCAAGGCTCCGATATTTTCAATGACAGCTTTGGTCTGTGCTCGAATATCTAAATCCCATTGGCCATTTTCTTTTTGTTCTGCACCAACATGCGTGTTGTCTTTTCTTCGACTACTCGTGCCGGAAACGTAGATAAAATCCCCTACTCTTTTTACGTGAGGATAATTGCCAAGTGGTTGTGCTTTATCGGAGAGTACTTTACTTTCTAGAGACATTTGATTTTTTTTGTTTCTCAAAGTTAGTACATTCTATAGAAAAAACTATTTCCCTAGCAGAAAAACCAAACCCAACATCAAAGGGAATTGTGGTCGCACAAATTCAAATTCAAAGCCGCTGTATTTTTGCTCTAGAATCGGTAAAGTAGGGTTTTCTACTCTTCCTTGCAAAAAGCCAAAATCCAATAAGGTCAATCTGGTGCCCACCGTAAAGAATAGTTTTTGGGATAGGCTTATGTAATAATCAGCTTTCACACCAGCCCCTAGTTTCAAAAGAGATTTATTGTCTGGAAAAGCAAGCAAGCTGACATCAGGTTCTTGTTCTTCTCGGAGGAAGCCTAAAGAGAGCATAGGCCCAACATATAATCCATTTTTAAAACTCCCCAAAACTCCATAGGTCTTGTAGGCACTAAATTCCAATGACCGTTTATTCACAACGCAAAAAGGCAGTCTCGGGCTCGTCTGTTGCTTATTTTTATCAACGGTACTTTCTATAAATCTTCCTTCAAGATCAAGCCCTATTACTTTTCTATCTTTCACTTTCATAAATCCAAGATTCACCAAATTAAATCCCATATAGTTTTCGACAGGATGTCCTTCAAAGAAATAAGCGCCTTGAATTTTAAAGGCTTTGCTATTGATAGCAGTGGATTTTTTTTGAGCGGAAAGGAGGCTGGTAAATAGTAGGGCGACTACCAGGAGGGAGTATTTCATTTGCTTTTTTTTATTTGATAAATAGAGTAAGTAAGTGTTCAAAATAATAACGCGAAATCATTTTTATTATTTCTCCTTTAAAAAACCGTAAGTAGGTGATAGAAATCACCTCCATCCATTAACAGAAATCACCTCTTCCCTCTTCTCCTTTTTACAATTTGGTACTAAGATATTTACTCATTCAATAAAAAAATAAATCATGAATGTTTTAGCACCAATTTCAACCATAATGACTAAAGATGTAATCTATGTTGCGGAACGTGATCGTTTGGCAAGAGTTGACGAGATCTTTAAAAATCACAATATCCATCACCTACCTGTTGTACGGTCCGGTGAGGTCGTCGGTATTATCAGCAAGTCTGACCTATTACTTTTTATGAAAGGATTGGGAGAAAATACTTTAGAGAAAATCATCAACATCACTCGCCTAAACAATTACAATGCAGAAACCATCATGACCCGAGGTGTTGGAAAATTAGATCCAACAGATCGGATCAATGTAGCTTTGGATATTTTCAGTAAGAATTTATTTAGAGCATTGCCGGTGATCGAAGATGGCAAATTGGTAGGAATCGTAACGACTTACGATATCATTAAAAAACTGAATGACGAAACCACTCCTGCTTCTGTATAAATTTAATATTGCTTAAACACACTGTATAAAAAACGGTCTAATTTAAATCCCTAAATATGAAAAAGATTTTAGTTCCTATAGATTTCTCTTCCTGCTCGATGGATGCCTTCTTATATGCTAAAAACTTAGCGAATACCCTAGGTTACTCTCTGAAAGTCATTCACGTTTATTCTGGTAATTTAAGTGCTCTCGAAGTTGACATTTTACAGCCCAATAAATCTACGATCGAATCACTCGAAGAATACCTTGACTTTTTTGTAAGCCCAACACCGGACACCGATGCGTCTATTGCTACGCTAAGTAAAATCGAGACGGAAGTAATTTCAGACATAAATATTTCTTCTACGCTCCTAAATTTGGCCGAAGATCCTGAAATTGCCATGATCGTAATGGGCACCTCTGGTTCCAAAAACATTATTGACAAAATGCTGGGAAGCATTTCTTCTACGCTTGCACAAAAAGCAAATTGCCCAGTGATTTTAATCCGGGAAGGGCTAAAATACAAGGACTTCAAAAACGTACTTTACGCCAGTAATTACGAATCCGCAAATGAAGAATTAATCCAGGAAGTCATTGACTTTGGGAACACTTTTAGGGCAACTATGCACTTCGTGCATGTGGATGAAAATGATAATTATGAAACGGTAGAAGACACTATTTTTTATAAGCTTTTTGAAAAAGGAGATCCTGCTTTTTCATTCAATATGGTCAACATAAAGAACAAACCTGTGCTGGAAGGCCTAACACAATATGCAGAAGAAAATCAAGTCGATTTAATCGTATTGGTAAATCGTCATCGAAGCCATTTAGACAATTTATTCCAATTAAGTTTGACTAAAAAAATGGCTTTAAATACGAAATTCCCTTTGATGGTTTTCCACCTAATGAAGGAGTAATTTTCGACACCGAAGAGCGTACTAAGCGTTTAATAAGACGCTTGTACGCCTTCTTTTTTTTTACGGAAACACTAAAAAAACAGGTAGTTGGTTTGTCAAAAATCCATCTACCTATTTTAAAATAATTTCACAAAAAAATCAACCGTCATGAAACATAAAAAGAACTTAAAAGAAATAATGACAAAGAACTTAACGGTCATCAATCTAGAGACTTCTTTTAGGAAAATCAAGGAGATTTTTAGTCTCAATAATTTTCATCATCTCCCGGTAGTGGATGACCTGGCTGTCCTGAAAGGAATCATCAGTAAACATGATTTTACAAAATTGGCTTATCAAATTTCTACGAAGACCAGTGGAAAAACTTACTCCAACAAAACTTATGACCATTTGACCGCAAAGGACCTAATGACAGCCAATCCTGTTTCCCTTAGCTCTGATGATCAAATTGAATTAGCCGCTGATTTGTTTTTAGAGAATGTATATCATGCTATTCCAATTTTGGATGATGGTGTTTTGGTTGGAATCGTAACGGCTCATGATTTACTTGCATTTGCTTTTTACCAAACTCCAGTTGGAGAGAATTGATTGCGGCCTTGGCGTCTTGTAAAAACAGGACGTTCTTTTTACCTTTTTTTTGGAAGTTTTCAGTTATTAAAAAATAGTGTTAGGGGCTTGCTTCTAGCACTATTTTTTTTGGGGCAGATCCAGAAAAACATTTGTACTTTAAGCCCTTTCCAAAATATTGATTAGTCCTATTTTTTTTGAAAATTTAAAAACTAAAAATCCCGCACTCAAAATCTTGAGTGCGGGATAATATAACACTGACTACAATTTACTTACTTAGTACATTGTAAAATAATTAACTTTCAATTTTGATGGTCTATTTCAGCAAGCTCAGTACAAGCCTTTTTCGATTTAGACTACGTTATTTTTTTCGACAAGCCAACAAGGATTCTCTCAAAAAACGCCTCGCTAAATCAAAAAATAGCCTCGATCAAAATTTGAAAGAATTTAATTTACAGTGTACTTAGGATGGCAACTTAGAAGGTATTTTTTCGAAGTCTATACTTAAAACGGGTGTCTCAGAATGATTGACCAATGCCTCTACGCTGCTCCCAGAAAAAATGCGTTTTAGAGGATGTTTAATATGATTGGAGACCACAATTA
>CALLVY010000513.1 GCA_938015925.1 uncultured Saprospiraceae bacterium | reverse complement strand
CACGAGGAACGAGTTAAACCGCGAGACCGACGCAGGAGGTCCATGAGTGATAACGAACTAAAGCGAATGGAAAGAGCGCGAACATTTTCCATAATGCAAAAAGGATAAATAAAAATAACTACTTACGTGAATCTGCGATTTCCGTCAAACTATACCTATGGAGTTTTGGAACAATACATTAGAGGAAATAAAAGCGGGGAAAAAACTTTGTTTATTGGTGGTTTTTGAAAGTTTGGGGAGTAGCCCGGGGAGACAGGGCTTTAAAATGTTGGTGAGTGAAGATGGCGAATTACAAGGATCCATTGGCGGTGGTTTTATGGAGCATAAATTGGTAGAATTGTCGAAATCGCTTTTAGAGAAAGAAGCATTTTTACCTTTTATCAAAAGACAAATTCACCGCTCCGATGCGCCGAAAAACCGATCAGGTATGATCTGTTCTGGCGAACAAAGCATTGGTTTTTATGGGCTGAGTCCAAGTGATTTATCCTGGATTGAAAAAACAATAGCCGTCACCGATGCTTCGGGCAAAGGTGTTTTAAAATTTGCCCCCTCAGGAATCCAATTTTATCCAAATGATCGAATTGAAAACAAGGCCAATTTCCAGTTTTCCGGCGAAAAAGAATGGCTTTATCAAGAGCAACCCGGACTAAAAAACACCGTATACATCATTGGTGGTGGACACGTCGGACTCGCTCTTTCTCAAACCATGAATACTTTAGGTTTTTTGGTAAAAATTTGCGATGATCGCGAAAACTTAAACACCATGGAGCGAAACGAATTCGCCCACGAAAAAAAGACCATTGCTTACGAAGCTGTTGACCAATGGGTCGAGGAAGGGAACAATGCTTATATTGTATTAATGTCTTTTGGCTATCGAAAAGATGAATTGATTCTTCAACGATTATTGGGAAAAAAATTCAAATACTTTGGCGTCATGGGCAGTGCCGAAAAAATGAAAAGCCTTTTGAGTAATCTTGAAAAACAAGGATACTCCTCAGCCGATCTCAAAAAATTAAACACGCCAATTGGTTTGCCTATTCACAGCAAAACACCAGAGGAAATTGCCATCAGCATTGCTGCAGAAATAATTAAAACAAAGAACACGACCTGATCTATGATCGAATTTATTTTAAACAATCAAAAAGTCCAAACCAGCGCCACCGCAGGTTCTACCCTCTTGGATTTTGTCCGATATCAGCAACAGCTATTGGGCACCAAAATTGGATGCCGCGAAGGAGACTGTGGTGCTTGTACGCTTTTGATGGGAGAACTTGATGGCGACCAAGTTATTTACAAATCCCTCACCTCTTGTATCACGCCCTTGGGAAATGCGCATGGCAAACATATTGTCAGCATTGAAGGCCTCAATCAAGTAGATCGACTGACACCATACCAAACAGCGATGGTAGAAGAATCGGGTACGCAATGTGGTTTTTGTACCGTTGGATTTATTGTGTCATTTGCGGGAGAATGTTTGGCGCCGAGGAAGAGCAGCTACGATGATTTGATCAGTGCGATTGATGGAAATATCTGTCGCTGTACGGGATATAAATCTATTGAAAGAGCCGCCGCCAAAGTGCAAGAACAATTGGACGAAAAGGATTTAAACAATCTTTTGCCATGGCTCGCAGAGCGTCATTTTATTCCTGCATATTTTAAAGCTATTCCGCAGCAACTCAAAGCACTGCAAGCCGCTCCCCTTGCCAATGGAAACACCATCGTCGGTGGTGGAACAGATCTCTTGGTGCAAAAGCATGATGCCATTGCCGAATCAGAAGTCTACCTTATTTCCGACAACAAACACCTCGTCGGCATCAGAAAAGTAGACCAAACCTGTATCATTGGAGCAGCCACCAACACCACTCAATTATTAGAATCTAACATTCTAAACGAAGCATTCCCCAATTTACGCCAACACCTAAAACTTGTTTCCTCTACTCCTATCCGAAACATTGGAACCCTTGCCGGAAATTTGGTCAATGCTTCACCTATCGGTGACTTAACTGCTTTTTTCTTAGCCCTCAATAGTGAGTTGGAACTCAGTAATGACCGTGGTGATACCCGTTCTATTTTACTCAAAGACTTTTATTTAGGCTATAAAATATTGGATAAAAAACCAGAGGAATTCATCAGTAGAATTTCCTTCACCTTGCCTGATAAAAATACTTATTTCAATTTTGAAAAAGTAAGTAAAAGAAGGTATCTCGATATTGCCAGTGTCAATACTGCGATCTCTTATCGCTTGGTCGATAACAAAATCGAAAGCATTCATGCCTCTGCAGGCGGCGTGGGCCCAACGCCCAAATACTTGAGCGATACCTGTGCATTTTTAAAAGGCAAAAGTATTGATGAACCTACTTTAAGCAAAGCCCTCTACCTTCTCCGAAATGAAATCTCTCCCATCAGCGATGCCAGAGGAAGCAAGGAATACAAAACCCTATTGCTGGAGAAATTATTCTACGCCCATTTTGTAAGCAGCTTAGCTCATTAGTAAGCAAGTTTAAATTCTAAAAGATGAAAAATATTGATGCGGTTGGTCATGTAAGAGGAGAATCTATTTACTTGGATGATATACCAGTGCGCCTTGGCACACTGCATGCTTTGGCTTATGATTCCCAAGTGGCACATGGCAAAATACGGAGCATAGATTTTAGCAAGGCAGCAGCCTTACCCGGAGTTGTAAAAATCCTAAGTCATAAAGACATTCCTGGAGAAAATCAGATTGGTGGTATCTTTCCAGACGAGCCGCTACTCGCAGAAGAGGAGGTTCATTTTTGGGGCATGCCGATCCTTTTGATCTTAGCAGAATCGGAATTGATTGCGCGAAAAGCCAGGGCATTGATTGAGGTAGACATGGAAGAGCTGCCCGTCATCGTAGATCCCAGAGAAGCCCGTGCAAAAGATAGTTTGATCTTTCCTCCCAGAACTTTTGCCATGGGAGACGTTGACCAATCCTGGGAAAAATGTGCTTATGTTTTTTCTGGAGAAGTAGATAGTAATGGTCAAGAACATTTGTATCTCGAAACACAAGGCGCTTATGCTTATCCGATGGAAAATGGAAGCATCCGCATTTCTTCATCGACTCAAGGCCCGACGCAGGTACAAAAAACCGTCGCCAAAGTTTTGGGCATTCCAATGCATAAGGTAGAAGTAGACGTTACTCGCCTGGGTGGTGGTTTTGGTGGAAAAGAAGACCAGGCCACTTTATGGGCAGTACTCACTGCCTTGGCCGTAAAAACCCTAAATCGCCCCATAAAATATGCCGTTCATCGAATGGATGATATGCGCATGACGGGCAAGCGACACCCTTATAGCTCTGACTATAAAATTGGCTTGACCAAAGATTTAAAAATCATGGCCTACGAAGCCACCTTCCATCAAAATGCAGGCGCCTCTGCCGACCTTTCTCCGGCAGTGATGGAGCGAACTTTGTTTCATGCGACCAATAGTTATTTTGTACCGCATGTAAAAGTAAAAGCTTATTGCTGCAAGACTCATTTACCCCCCAATACTGCCTTCCGAGGTTTTGGAGGACCACAGGGAATGTTTGTTATTGAATCTGCGATTCAGCATGCAGCGAAAGAGATCGGTGTAAAGCCTAGAGAGATTCAGGAAGTCAATCTTTTGAAAGATGGTGATGAATTTTCTTATGGTCAAATCGTTGACCGTTGCGAAGCCCAAAAATCCTGGGACGCCAGTTTAGAAAAATTTGATATCCAAAAATCAGAAAGTGAAATAGCGGAATTTAATAGCAAAAATAAATACCACAAA
>CALLVY010000512.1 GCA_938015925.1 uncultured Saprospiraceae bacterium | reverse complement strand
TAATCAAGCTTTTCGATATTATAAATAATCCTACTATTAAAATAAAAAAAACTGCAAACAAATGCCGTATTTATTCACATCCGAATCTGTATCTGAAGGACATCCTGATAAAGTTGCTGATCAAATTTCTGACGCCATCCTCGATGCCTTCCTTTCTCAAGACCCTAATTCAAAAGTAGCTTGTGAAACTTTGGTTACGACCGGCCTTGCCGTTGTTTCTGGAGAAGTTCGTTCTAAAGCTTATGTTGACGTTCAAAGTACCGTAAGAAAGGTCATCAAACGAATTGGTTATACCAAATCTGAGTATCAATTTGATGCTGATTCATGTGGTGTTATGTCTGCCATTCACGAGCAATCTGCCGATATCGCCCAAGGGGTTGATGTAGGGAAGAAAGCAGATGAGCAAGGTGCTGGTGACCAAGGAATGATGTTTGGTTATGCAACCAACGAAACCACCAACTACATGCCTTTGCCATTAGAAATCTCTCACCTATTGTTGGAAGAGTTGGCAGCACTTCGTAAAGGCGGCAAATTAATGAAATACCTTCGCCCTGATTCTAAATCACAAGTAACCATCGAATATAATGACAATGATCAACCAATGCACATCGATGCAATCGTTGTTTCTACTCAACATGATGACTTTGATACAGAGAAAAAAATGTTGGCAAAGATCAAGACTGATGTTGAAAAAATCTTGATTCCAAGAGTCATGAAAAAATTGCCTGCTGTCGCACGTAAATTATTCAAACACAAATATACTCTTTACGTCAACCCAACGGGTAAATTCGTAATCGGTGGACCACATGGTGACACGGGTTTAACGGGTCGTAAAATCATCGTAGATACTTACGGTGGAAAAGGAGCTCACGGTGGAGGTGCTTTCTCTGGAAAGGATTCTTCTAAAGTGGATCGCTCTGCTGCTTATGCTACTCGCCACATGGCTAAAAATATCGTAGCTGCCGGATTAGCTGATCAGTGCTTAGTACAAGTTGCTTACGCCATCGGTGTTGCAAAACCTGTTGGACTTTACCTCAATACTTATGGTACTTCTAAAGTAAACATGAGTGATGGTGATTTGTCTAAAAAACTAGAAGGCTTATTCGACATGCGCCCTGCGGCAATCGTGAAGCGTTTTGGTTTGAAAAACCCAATCTTCTCTGAGACGGCTGCTTATGGACACATGGGCCGTAAGCCAGGTAAGAAAACCGTAATGATTGGAGTGAATGGAAAGTCTAAGAAAAAGACAGTAGAAACTTTCACTTGGGAGAAATTGGATATGGTGAGCAAACTCAAGAAAACTTTTGGTTTGAAATAAGTCCTCTTAGTGCTGTTTAAAAAATAAAGTCCTCTTTTGAGTTTTACATTTAAGTTAAATAAAAAACGTCGGACTTATTTTTTCAACGGTACTTAATCTTCGATAAGATTTAGAAAGTGTCCCGAATTTTGGAAACCCCAGAATTCGGGATTTCTTTTTTTATCAAGGAACTAAAAAATAAAAAGAGGAAGTCCTTTCAAGTGACAACAAAGAGAACAGATTTGCAAGTCATTAAATCTCTGTGTCAAAAAAAATTACTTTCCTCTTCTCTATAGTTAAAAATTACAAGTCTCTTTAATGCGGTTCTTGGCTTAGTAGTATTGTTTAAAAAATAAAATCCTCTTTTGAGTTTTACATTTAATTCAAAACCACCTCCTTTTCTAGTCGTTTGGTATTTAAATTAAATGAAAAACGTCGGATTTATTTTTTCAACTTAGTAGTATTGTTTAAAAAATAAAATCCTCTTTTAAATACCTACTTAGCGTAAAATCAGAACCTTGCCAGTAAACACCTGGCCTTTACTCTTCAAGCGAACCCAATAAGCACCATTGGGAATTGTAGAAACATCTGTTTCTATTTCGTAAAGGTCTTCTATGGAATTGGCCTGTATCATCATCCCCGAAGCATTATACAATTCGAGATAATCGATCCGATGTTTTTTAGAATGAATCCATAACTTCTCCTGTGCTGGATTGGGAAAAACCTGGAACAAATCTTCGAAGACGGGTAGTTCTTTTCGGCCAGTTGTATTCGCGGTCAAAACGGCCGTTTGTATCGGCATATGCGGAGTCATTTCAAAACCATCTTTATTGATCAAACGTACATTGCTTATCACAAAATTGACTTCCAAAGAATTGGAAGCAACAGTACTTCCATCCAAAGAAGATCCAGGATCACTCGTAAATAAAATATCATCCTCAACGGTGATCGTATAGCTGGCTATTGATCCAAAGCCGCCCGTGTTTTGACCATTTGTTCGAACCATCGCTGCATCCAGGCGTCCGGGTATTGAAAATTCTTTTTGTATCGTAATCATATCTGTTCCTTCCTCTCCCAACCAAGAATCCTCAAAGGTGAGTAGCGCTGTACCAGGTACAAAAAGAGAAGAATCATAATCAATGCTAAATGCAATGCCGTAAATTTCTTCTCCTGGCAGATCTTCCATTCCCAAAATCACCGGAAAAGTGATCGTCTCTCCTTCTTGCAAAGAATCTATGGAAATATAAAAAGGCAGGGTATCCAACAAAGGTATATTGGGATAAGGACTGATGGTATTCGTAAAATTAATACTCTCCTCCCAATTCAAATCCAAAGGAATTTTATCTCCTTCATCAATTGTTCCATCTCCATCGGCATCTACATGCTTTAGATTTATCGAAGTACTCGGGATCACATCTGGCCAAGGTAAAGCCGTCTGTCCCGTCCAGTCATTGGAAGCCAAATATCGAGTCGGCCCCATCACATCAAAAGCCAAACCAATCGGCAGCAAATCAAAATGACTTACCAAACCACTGGAATCTATATCTCCCGGCCAAATACATTTTTCATCAATGGCAACATTTACTTCATGTACATATTGCATACCGGAAGGGGTCGTAATGGTTACGGTATAAAGCGTCGAGATCGTTGGGCTCGCAATTGGTGCATTACAATTCGTACAGGATAAATCACTAACAGGTGACCAACTATAACCCAAAGCTCCTGGTGCAGAAGTAAACAATTCTACTTCTCCAAATTGACACAGGGTATTATTCTCTGGCAAAACCATACTAGAATGACAGACGCTCAATCCATTTACAATTTGAGTACAAGCATTGGCATCTTCTACCGTCACGCTATAGGTTCCATAAGGTAAATTATTTCGCGAAGCATTATTGGTATTGAAACCATCACTCCAGCGATATAAATAAGGAGGAGTACCCCCATTGGTAAAAACGGTAAGTTCTCCATTATTCCCTGTACCAGATTCGCATTCGTAGAGTTGGGTATTGGTGATCTGAATCGGCGAAGGCTCCCCTAAGACAAAACCGAATTCATAGGTACAGTTATTGGCATCGGTGATGGTTACCACATAATTATCAGCAGGAAGATTTAGAACCACCGGCCCCACATCTGTTGAGGACCATTCATAGCTATAAGGAGGGGTGCCTCCGGCTCCCGCAACCAGCACTTCGCCATCCGTCCCTCCACTACATTGGATGGATTCTACCGAAACAATACCGCCTACTAAATCCGTAGGATCTGTCAAAACAAAACTAGCCGTATTCGTTGCACTTAATGCATCGCTTACGGTGACGAAGTATTGCCCTGCAGAAAGCCCAGAAATATCATTTGTTGTTGGTCCATGCCCCCAGGCAAAAAGATAAGGAGGCTGTCCGCCCGTGACCAATAGTGTAATTGCTCCATCCATTTCTCCGGCACAGGAAGGAGTACTAACGGTGCCATCAATCTGAGGCACCTGAGCATTTAAGCTAAGAATGGTCAGATAGAACAGAGAACAAAGGAGGCTTATTTTTTTCATGCTTTAGGTATTAGGTTTTCATCGCTAGTTCATACGGTTATCAATGCTTTTGGTCCAAGAACCATTATTATAATCCAAATGTATTTCTAATTTCACGCAAAAAAAAGTACAGATTTGCTCATTTATAGATTTTTTCATTCCAATAAAGCTAAAAATTCCTTATTTTAAAGCAGATACAGAAGTCAAAATATAGAAAAATACGATGCATAGAAGCCTCCTTTATGATTTATTAGGGCATTTATCGACCAAAGAACAGCGTCGGTTTAGGGAATTCGTGCATTCTCCCTATCACAATAAGAACAAAAAGGTCAGGGCTTTATGTGATTTGCTCTCGCCATTTAATGGCAAGTCCGCTAGCAAAAAGCTCACAAAAAACGAAGTTTTCGCCCATATTTACCCTACAGAAAAGACTTATCAAGAACTAAAAATCAATAATATCCTCTCCGATTTACTCCAATTGGCCTATGCTTTTTTGGCGCAGGAAACTTTCCAACAAAAAGCTTTACTCCAAAAGAAATACCTCTTGGTCAATCTTTCCAAAAGAGATGCCGACCGACATATTGAAAAAAACCTCCGCTCTTACCGGCATCTTCAGGAAAGCACTCCGCATAGGAGTCATGATTTTTTTTTGGAGCGATATTACCAATTGGAAGAAGAAGACCATTATCAATTGCAAAGAGCGATGCGGATCAATGAAGGGCATTTTCAAAAACAAAATGATGCACTGGATTTGTTTTATCAAATCAACAAGTTGAGAATGGCTTGTGAAATGACGAGTAGGAATTTGGTCGCGCAGGCAGGTTACCAAAGTCATCATCTGGAAGATATTTTGCGTTGGATAGAAGAAAGCAAAACGGACATCAAAAAAGAGCCTGCTTTAAATTTGTATTACCGGGTACTGCTTTTATTGCAACATAAGAAAGAAGAAACTTTTCAGGAAGTTCGAATGATATTAAAAGAAGAATACCAACTTATTCCCAAGCAAGAACTTTGGCCCATCTATAGTTTTGCACTGAATTTTTGCATCATTCAAATCAATTCCGGGGACAGTAATTATTATCGGGAAATCCTTCACTTGTATCAAGAATTACTAGATCGAGAGATCATTATTTTTAATGGCTCTTTTACGCAATGGTCTTTTAAAAATATTGTCACTACGGGCATTCGATTACAGGAATTTGATTGGACGGAAAAATTTATCCGCAATTATCAGGATTACCTTTTGCCGGAGGCCAAAGAAAATGCAATTGTTTACAACCTGGCGGCACTCTATCATGCGCGAAGAGATTTCACCCAAGCCTTGCAATTGCTCCACAATGTAGAATTTACCGATACCTCTTATCACCTGGGAGCAAAAACGATACAGCTAAAAAGTTTTTATGAACTGGGGGAAACAGAAGCACTCTTTTCTTTGATTGAAGCGTTTAGAAAATACCTGCTGCGCAATCGGCAGATTTCGGATTACCGAAAAAAGGCTAATAATAATATGTTGAAACTGGTGCGGAAAATTTATCAACTGCACCTCAATCAGCCGATCTTAAATAGCTCCAATTTTAATCGTCGACACAAAAGCCTCGACCAGCAACTCAAAACGGTACAGCCTATTGCCAATAAAGATTGGTTAGAAGAAGTTTTTGGAAAGCTGATAGAAAAGGATGGAGTACTTAAAAGCTAATGCTTCTTGGGAGCAATAAAAAAATGCTTGATGATATTAAAATCGCCAAGCATTTTTTCCCATTAGTTATTTTCCCTAAACACCATTCCCTTCTTCTTCAACAATAAATCCGTTTTTTATTGCTTTAAGATTACTGTTGATGATTGCTACCTTTGGTGGACTCAATTTTTGGATGTATTTAATTTCTAGTTTTTTCATGTTTTATTTTTTTTGAAATTTAAAATACAATAACAGTATAAAGGTTTTCTTTAAAAAATCATTCAAAAGGATTCGCGTTCTGATTCATATCTCCCATTTTTGATCCCACAAAATCTATATTCTCCAGGTTTTGATTCAACTGAAAGATTGGATAAGAATTGAGATGGAATCGAATATCTGGTGGAGGCATTGGGACAAAAGGAGTCCCAGGATCGATATCGGAATACGCATAAATAAATTGCCAACTGCGGCTAAAAAGATAATCCTCCTCCAAAAGAACTAATCTTAAAATGGCGATCACATCCATTGTAGAAAGGCCCCAAATCCCTCTTATGTCTCCAGCGAATATACCATTGATATTCAAACCTCCAAAGCCAATAAGATGCCTGGAGAGCATCTCCATATCAAACGCAGAAACGCCATTGGCGTTACCTCCATCTTTTTTAAATTGCACCTCGTAATTTTTATCCTTAGGAATTTCGGAAAAGGAATAAGTCCCGTCAACTCCGGTGGTATCCAACCAAGTCTGTTGATCGCCGACGAGAGATACTTCTACATTAGGCATCGAATGTCCGGTGGTCGTAAAAACTCTTCCCGCTATCCGGTAATTATCTTGAGCGGACAATTGCGGCAGTAAATCGGAAACACCTAAGGTCAATCCGAGTGTCAGCAAGAGATATAAATGTATTTTTTTCATTTTTCTAAATTTAAAATAAACCTTAAAATCAATGGATAATCATTAAACGCTCAACCGCTACTCCTTGCTCGGTCGCTATTCGCAGCCAGTAAATGCCTCCGGCCAAATCACTACAAGAGACGGTCAGGTTTCGATCCCGAGGTTTCCATTCTTTTATTTTTTCTCCTGCGGCATTATACAAACTCAACAAGTCCATATTGACCATTGGAGATTGAATCAAAAATTCATCCTGCGCTGGATTGGGAGAAATTTTAAGCTGTCGTTCCAACCAGCTTCCCTCCGTACTCGTGATGATTTCGCCAGTCGTTGAAGTAGGTGCAGTCAAAATTTCTTCTTCTTTATGCGTAATGATCCGAACGTCTCGAATTTCAAAAACCACTTCTTTATTCCCCGCATAAAAATTATTAGCATTTCCTCCAGTAAAAAAGATGTCATCTTCAATGGTAATATTAAAAGAACCCATTTGGCCGAAACCATCTTGCCCCATTCTATCTCTTCTCGTCACCGCAACATCAATTTGCCCATTATTAATATCTGCTCTTTGGATATTCAGCAACTCGCTTGAACTCCCTACCCAACTATTTTCAAAACTCAAAGAAGCACTTCCTGGTACAATTACCTCTGGGTCATAGAGCAGACTAAAAGCAATCCCATAGACATCCATTAAAGGGTTCGCATCTACTCCCAATATTACCGGCAAACTATACATCGCATTTTCTATCAGAGAATCTACCGCTACATAAAAAGGAGCTCCGCCAGCGGACAAAACAGCATAAGGCAAATCTGGATGTCGGGCATCAAAGCCATCGGTAAGATTGTGCATCGCTCCCCAGTTTTTCGTGATTGCAAAAGTATCCAGGTCTTCTATTAGACCATTGCCATCGGTATCCAGGTGTTTAAAATTGACATTGCTATTGGGCGTACTTTGTACCCAGTTGGGACTTACTTGTCCCATCCAATCGGTGGAAGCATTGGGTCGTAAGGGGCCGCTAATTCCATGTCCCAAACCAATATTGAGTAAATCAAAATGATCCACTAATTTGCTTAGATCGGTATCTCCTGGCCATACACAGGAATCGACAATGAGGATAAAAGTGCTATCAGAATAAGTACAGCCTGGTTCCTCCATAGTGACCCAATAAGCGGTATTCTGGGTTGGCGAAATATTGAAAGGTGGAATACATGGATCGCAAGAAATACCTTCCATCGGAACAAGAGAAGTAAGGGTCGCATTGGCTGGAAAATTTTGGAATAGATTGATGGAATCGCCTAGGCATAGCTGAGTAGAATCTGGTATCAAATCTAAGTCCGCAGCATCTGGCACCACCAAATCATTGAGCACCAAGGTACAATCGAATCCATCGGTGAGGGTCACTTGATAAATTCCAGCGGGAAGATCATTCCTTAGTCCGGTGTTAATCAGATTATCATCGGCCCAGGTAAACAGATAAGGTGCAATACCACCAGAAGCCCGAAGGTTTATGCTTCCGTTATTTTGTCCGCTATTGGAACATGCGATAACTGGATCTACAATAATGGCACTTGGTTGATTAACCACAAATTCTTGGCTTAATTCACAAGCAATCTCATTCGTGACCGTAAGATTATAGGTCCCTACAGGAAGATTCTCGATCAAAGAAGTATCGCCTGCTCCATTCGACCATTGGTAAGTGACATCATAAAGTTTCTCTGAAAAAAGTGCTTCAATCGATCCTGTTGTATCTCCAGAGCAATTGACATTATCTACATAGTGGCCTAGGGAAGAAATATTGGGAGGAAGGATTTCGAATCCTGCACTTAGAACGAGTGCATTATCCAAAGCACGAACTCCAGTCACCTCATAAAATCCTGGTGCCAATTCTTGTTCTGGTATGTTTTTGGTCGTGGCTTGAAAACCATTGGGGCCAGTCCAGGAATAATCCAAGGACCAAGGTCCTGCTGGTTCAATATCGATACTTGCAGTCAAAGGATTACAAGAAGTGATATCGACACATCCACTGCTCAGGGCGAAGGCATCCACAAAATCGGTCGTCCGAACCACTTCCCCATTCGCATATCTAAATCCTACTTCTGTATCCTCGATGCTCGCCGATGCTTTTACTGGCGAATCCCCTGCAAAAGAAATCACACTTAGGGAATCTGTAAAAAAAACGGGATCAAAACATAGATCAAACAAGAGGACATCATCGGGAAGTAATTCCTTAAAATCCATGGTACTTCTAAAACCCAATTTTCCATTTACCAATTCAGAAGAGTCCAGAGCAAAAATCAGGTCCGTGGAAAAGTTTGGATTAATCACCAGACTATCAAAATATTTAAGCCCTGGCCAATCTATGCTAAAGCTTAAAAAATCAATAGCAGAAATTCCACTAGCCTGAATCGGAATGCAATTTTTCCCACCATCCAATCTGACCTTTGGCGTTTTAATCATCAAGCAAGTATAATCATCAGCTGGCAAAGCACAATTGGGAATAGAAGGAGCAAGTACATCTGTACAGTTATTTTCTCCCGTGACGGTCACCGAATAAGTATTGAAGGCAGAAACATTTTTTAAAGTACTAGAGTAGGAATTAATGGTCGTCGATGTTCCCCAATCAAAAGTATAATCTTGAGCGGGGCCATCATTAAGGAAGACGGATGCGGTGACATCGACTTTATTTTGAGAAAGACATTGGTAATCCAGTTTTACAGAGAATCCGGTAGTGGAAGTAGAATCTAAATAAAGATCCGCTGTTTGTTCTTTTCCTAAAAGATCGGTGACGGTCACTTGGTAAGCACCTGCAAGGGTGCTACTGATGTCTTCACTGTCAGCGTTAAAACCATCGGGGCCAATCCAGTTAAAAGTGTAGGGACCTGCGTTTCCTGAAAGATGGAGGTCTAAGATTCCATCATTGACACAATCTAGTAACACCGAATTGCAGGCCTCTAAGTCGATGGTGCTCTCGGGGTTTCCGATGGAAACGGGCGCATTGATGGATTGGATTTTTTGGGCTTCGCCGACATTATAGACACTCGAATATTCCGTATTGAGTTTGACATGGGTTTCACTTCCGATCGCACCAGTCACCAGGAACCGTATAGTAATTATTTCTGAATCATCAGGATAAGAAACAGGACTAATTAAGTGTGTCCACCAAATCACATGTAAAAGATCACTTCTCAATAGAGAAGTAATGAAAGTATTCATAGGATTATCAACTAGTAGTATGGAAGCACTAGCATCTAAATACTGCAACTGCATACTATCCCATTCTACTACCAAATCAAAACTAGAAATAGCTGTAAAGTTTAAAGAATTGAAATCGACTTCGATGGTGTCTCCAGGATTTCCGGAGACGGGGGAACCGATAAAATTGACACAGGATTGTGCCAGGCCTTTGGGTGAAAACAAACAGCCAAACAGCAGGAAAAATAAGGTGGTAGTAATGATTTGTCTCATGGAATACAATTTTTGTTGAAGCTTTAGAAGCCCGGGATAATACAAATATACACTTATCCACCTCCGGTAAAAAGTACAAAAAATAGCATTTGTAGAATTTTAAAATTGATTTTTTAACAATTAGTGCCTATTTTACGAACAACATATCAACAAAATGTAGAACTCCAAAATGAAAAATGCCCGCCTAATCAGACTCCTAAAGACCTTAAGTCCGAGAGAAATTGTGCGATTTAAGGAATATGTCCATTCTCCATTTTTCAATAAAAATCAAAAAGTCATTCAACTTTGCGATACCGTTTTACAATATGGACCGGATTATGAAGCCCCTGAGTTGAATCGCCGGCGCTTATTCCAATTATTCTTTGGAGCCAATCATTATAGCGATGGCCGAATAAACAACATCATTTCTGACCTGCTCCAGTTATTGTATCAATTTCTTTCTCACCTACAATTCGAGGCTCGTCCTGCTCAACAAATCAATCATCTGCTCGATCAATTATTGCTGCGCGGGCAGCAACAAGAAGTCCAACGAGTGGCCAAAAAATACCTAGACGCCCAAGAGAAAAACCCTTTCCGAAATCATGAATTTTTTCAGGAAGAATATGTTTTCTACGATCAACTCGATCGTCATTTCTTTACCAAAAACATCAGAGCCTACGACGCAAATTTACAAGTCAAAAGTGATAATCTTGACTTGTATTATTTTTGCAATAAACTGCGTATTGCCTGCGATATGATCAGCCGAAACATTGTGGCCAAAGCTAGTTATGAATGTCATTTCCTGGAGGAAATCATGCAGGTTTATGAGCGAGAGAAAAACACTTTCGAAAAAAATCCTGCCCTGCAAGTTTATTTTCAAGTGATAAAAATGCTTCAGCAGCCCGATGTAGAAAATCATTACTTAGCCTTAAAAAAATTATTGGAAGAAAAGCTTCATCTTTTTCCTCAGGAAGAGTTGCGGGTTATTTTCACCTATGCCATCAATTATTGTATCAAACAAATCAACAGTGGCAAAGGTAAATTCTATCGGGAAATTTTGGAATTGTATCAACAAACCTTAGAGCGACAAATCATTTTTAAAAACGGCCACATCACCTCCTGGACTTTTAAAAACATCATCACGGTTGGCATTCGACTCAAGGAATTTGTTTGGGTCGAGCAATTCATCTATAAATATCAGGAGAATCTAATTCAGGAAGAGAAAAACAATGCGGTAGCTTTTAACCTGGCGGCTTTACATTATGCTCAAAAAGATTATAAAAAGGCCTTGCAGCAACTTCATCGAATCGACTTTTCCAATACCTCTTATCACCTCGGCGCCAAAATCATTCAGATCAAAAGTTATTACGACCTCAACGAAACAGAATCTTTATACGCCCTGATTGAGGCCACTCGCAAATACGTCTTACGCAGTTCTCAACTTTCAGAATATGGCAAAAAAGCGAACAATAGTTTTCTCAAACTAAGCCGAAAAATGTATCAGTTAAAATTGAAGAAAAGCCAATTGACCAAAAGTGCTTTGGCCAAAAAAAAGGAAGCGCTGTATGAGCAAATACAGGCTGGAGAAATTACGGCTAATAAAGATTGGTTGGAAGAAACATTTAGAAAATTGTGAGTGTGTTGCGAAGTTTCCTTTTCGCAACACACTCTCATTGGATGGCTTAGTCAATAAGCACCAAACGACGGACAAACAAACCGCGATCGGTTCGCACTCGTAGAATAAAACTTCCACTCATCCCTTCAGGAACAAACAAGGTTTTTTGATCCACAGATACTTTTAATAAATTTCTCTGGCGACCAGTAATATCAAATAATTCTACCGACTCAATATTGGCTTCACCAGGATCGATATAGACCACATCTTTAGCAGGATTAGGGAACACGTCAAAAGGAGCATTCAATTCAAGGGAATAGACACTCGCGGTTAGGTCAACCACTGTTACCATAGTACTACTTGCTCCTACTATTACTTCTTGCTCCACATTCGTAATCACCTTTTCGTCATCAATTCTCAAATTAAGAACCGCTGAAACAGAAACCCCTTGCACTTCCAAATTCAACAAAGCGATTTGGCCAAAGCCAGAGCGATTCATGCCATCCATTCCGGTAATGGCTACATCGATTCGCCCAGCAGTGATATCTGTTCTTTGCATCATGACCAAGTCTGCTCCTAATGTACCGAGCCAGGAATCTTTGAGTTCTACCTCTGCACTACCAATTACAACGATCGTAGGGTCATAATAAATACTAAAAGCCAAGCCATAGACATCTTCCGCTGGATTGCTATCGGTACCCAATTCAATCGGCCAACTCACTGATGTATTTTGTGGGATCGAATCTGGTGCATTTATAGTGAATGCAAGGCCACCACCAAAAGCGGCAATACTCTCTTCTTCGTCTTCGAATTTTTTATCTGGATTATCATCAGTAAAATTGTGCATCTCGCCCCAATTGTCTGCAATAGCAATGGTATCTGTAAGGTCGATCGTACCATCACCATTAGAATCTACGTATTTAAAATTCACCATACTAATAGGTGTCGCATTCGTCCAATCCATGGCTAGCTGAGGATTCCAGGCAATACTCGCTCCCATTCTCGCGGGGCCCATTTCTCCTGCTCCCAAACCGATATTCAACAAATCATAATGACTCACTTCTTTACTCAAATCTGTATCTCCAGGCCACATACAACCATCGGCTACCGTCACCATCATCGTATCAAAATCCATACAACCAGAGCTGTCAACTACACTGATATAATATTCGATATCACTATCAGGCGTAGCTGTTGGATTGGGACAATCCGTGCAACTCAAAAAAGTAGCAGGACTCCAGCTAAAGGTTTCTCCTTTTGGAGCATTCACATTAAGCGAAACACTTTCTCCCACACAGACACTTACGTCTGCCGCAGAAGAAATACCAGCAGAGATTCCAAAAGGAACAATGATATAAGGACAGTTGAATTCATCCGTTACACTCACTTCATAATCTCCAGCAGGTAAGTTACCAAAAACTCCAGTAGAGGTAGAACCACCAAAACTCCAGTCAAAAGAATAATTACCACTTCCGCCCATCACTTCCAGTGTAATAAAACCATCATTGCCTGCATCGGTTTCACAAGACACAGAAACGGATACTAGTTCGATCGGATCATTTCCAAGGATGGTAAAGGTTTGAATAATTTCACAGCCCCCTGCATCGGTAACGGTAATTGTATAATCGCCGGGCATTACTCCAGAAATATCTTCAAAAGTAGAACCATTGGACCAAATAAATTCAACCGGAGCCGTTCCTCCTTGTATCGTAAGATTGACCGCTCCATTATTGAATCCAGAGCAATCGACATTGGTAATCACTGTATCGACAATTTCTGGCACTAAGTCTCCAAAGGTATAGCTAGCCGTAGCACTTAGACCATTCATATCGGATACCGTTAGATCATATCCTCCGGAGAGGACTCCGATCAAATCTTTATCAGAAGAGGTAAAACCATTGGGCCCTACCCAGCTATAAGTTAGCGGATCAACTCCACCTTCCACTACCAAATCTACAACTGTACTACAATTATCATTTTCCTCACAAACATCTAAGGCTATTAATTCCACAGAAGGACCATCTACGACTACCATTCCGGGGATACCATGAAATGGCAGTAAATTCAAATCACTATCATACACCTCAATATCGGTGGCATCGCTGGTAAATTGGATTACCGAAGTATCTCCCGGCGCTCCGATCACATCAAAACAAGTCGAAAAAGCAACCGTTCGATCTGGCAATTCATGTCCTTCCGTTGTATCCAACCAGAAGAATGTTAAGATCCCAAAATCAATCAACGGTGTTCCAAACTGGGCCGCCAGAGGAATAGGTAAATTGACATTTTCTGCATGAGAATAAGTCAAAACATCCTTATTGAAAAACAGGGAAAATTGGAAACTAGAGATATCTTCAAAACCATGAACGCTAATGTCTACACAAGTTTGACTTCCATTGGAAGCATTTTTGGAATCAGCGGTGGCATAAAAACAATTTTGGCTAAAAGAATTTGGCATAAAGGATATCCATACCAACAGAGCCATAAACAGGCGGGTGTGTAATTTTTTCATTGGGATAATAATTGTAGAGAATAATAATATAAATAGTTGCTCAATATAATCAACTACTTTTTGCCAAACACATTAGCAAAATTTATGCTAAGATAAGGCAATAGGCTCAAAACAACAAACGATCATGGAATGTCTAATTTTCATCGCCAAAAGCATACCAAGAAAGCCGTTCTTTAGCATTTGGGGCTTTGGTACTCGTCCTTTCTCTGGATTAGTTTTCTTTTTTTGTATTTACGACAAATGATTGACCTATTTTTATAGACCTTTCCTGGCTTTGATTTCCTTTATTTTCAATGGCTTTTATTACCTTTAGACTCCAATTACTGAGGAGAGACAGAAATTCCAATAAAGCAATTTAAATATCATTTTTTAAGGATTGATAAACAATTACTTATGACTGTTGTCTACTTCCTTGAATGTTAGTTCCTACTTTTTGAAATCATTTAACTTGACAAGTCTAAACTATGGGCCAAAAAGATTTTCACGACCAATTTGTCGATCGTCATATCGGAATCAATAAGGATCACCTCCCCGAAATGCTAAAGGCGACAAAAATCAAAACATTAGATCAGCTAATCAATGAAACGGTACCTGCGAATATTCGCATCAAAGGGAAATTAAAAATCCCTGCTGCCGTTTCTGAATTCCAGTACCTCCGCGATCTACAGGATACCGCCAAACTCAATAAGGTTTTTAAATCTTATATTGGACAAGGCTATAATGGCACGATAACGCCTTCTGTTGTTTTGAGAAATGTATTCCAAAATC
Source organism: uncultured Saprospiraceae bacterium (assembly GCA_938015925.1). GTDB lineage: Bacteria > Bacteroidota > Bacteroidia > Chitinophagales > Saprospiraceae > CALLVY01. Next base: position 13,354 of record CALLVY010000512.1, on the reverse strand, counting down.
CGGGTTGGTATACCCAATACACTCCCTACCAGGCAGAAATTGCTCAGGGACGTTTGGAAGCACTACTCAATTTCCAGACCATGGTGAGCGACCTCACTGCGATGCCCATTGCCAATGCTTCTCTTTTGGATGAAGGAACGGCTGCTGCCGAAGCAATGGCCATGTTCTTTGCACAAAAAAACAAAAGAAACAAAGGCGAAGTGGCTAATGAATTTTTCGTTTCTGCCAATGTCTATGACAGTACCCTTGCTGTACTAAAAACCAGAGCGAAACCATTAAATGTCAAAATTGTAATTGGCGATTGGAAAACTTATCAATTCAGTGAAAAGACCTTTGGCGTCTTATTGCAATATCCAGGTAAAGATGGACAGGTAGAAGATTTTCGAAAATTTGCCGAACAAGCTCGTGCTCAAAAAATATACATCACCGTAGCTGCAGATATTCTCAGCCTTGCCATTCTGACTCCTCCGGGAGAATGGGGCGCTGATGCCGTAGTGGGAAATACCCAAAGATTTGGAGTACCAATGGGCTATGGTGGTCCTCATGCTGCTTACTTCGCTACTCGAGAAGAATTCAAGCGTCAGATTCCTGGCCGGATCATCGGTGTTTCTGAAGATAGTCTTGGTCAACCAGCCTTGCGAATGGCGCTCCAAACTCGGGAGCAACATATCCGCAGAGAAAAAGCAACCTCCAACATTTGTACTGCTCAAGCTTTACTCGCCATCATGGCAAGTATGTATACCGTATACCATGGCCCCAAGGGCGTCAAAGCCATTGCCCAACGCGTACACGGAATGACCAGCTTACTCCACAACAAAGTTACCAAACTAGGTTACGAACAAAGCAATAAATTTTTCTTTGACACTTTACACATCGTTTTAGATAAGCGTAAAAAAGCAAGCATAGAAAAAGCAGCTCTGGCACAGGGTATTAATTTTTTCTATACCCAAACGGGCGTACAAATATCCTTGGATGAAACCGTTACGGAAGAAGATTTACAGGCGATTGTAAAAATATTTGCCAAAGGCAAAAAAGAAAAAGACAATGGTAGATATACCCTACCCAAAAAATTAAAAGTTCCAGCAAAATTGGTTCGCTATACGGAATACTTGACTCATCCAGTATTCAATAGTTATTACACCGAAACCAATATGATGCGTTATATCAAACGCCTCGAAAATCGCGATCTATCGCTCACTCATTCTATGATCGCCTTGGGTTCTTGTACCATGAAACTAAATGCTGCGACGGAATTATTTCCCGTAAGCTGGCCGGAGTTTGCCAACATTCATCCTTTTGCTCCGCTCAATCAGACCAAGGGCTATCAGAAAATTTTCAAAGAACTAGAAGCTTACCTTTCTGAGATCACCGGTTTTAGCGCTTGTTCTTTACAGCCCAATTCTGGTGCACAAGGAGAATATGCAGGATTAATGACCATCCGCGCTTACCACGAATCGCGTAAAGATTTTCACCGAAACATCGTCTTGATTCCTTCTTCGGCACATGGTACCAATCCTGCTTCTGCGGTAATGGCTGGCATGGAAGTAATCGTAGTCAGTTGTGATGAGCAGGGAAATATCGTCCTAAAAGACTTAAAAGAAAAAGCCAAAAAATACAGTGATCAATTGGCGGCCTTAATGGTCACCTATCCATCTACGCATGGTGTATTTGAAACAGCCATTAAAGAAATTTGTAAGATCATCCACGATCATGGCGGTAAGGTATACATGGACGGTGCCAATATGAATGCTCAGGTTGGATTGACCAGCCCAGGTAATATCGACGCTGATGTCTGTCACCTCAACTTGCATAAAACATTCGCCATCCCGCATGGTGGAGGTGGCCCTGGAATGGGACCTATTTGTGTCAACGAAAGTCTCGCTCCATTTTTACCCAAACACCCTTTGGTAAAAACCGGAGGTCGTAAAGGAATCAGTGCCATTAGTTCTGCTCCTTGGGGGAGTGCCAGCATTCTTTTGATTTCTTATGGTTATATCAAAATGTTGGGTTGGGAAGGATTGACGGATGCTTCTAGATTTGCCATTCTCAATGCCAATTATATCAAAGCCAAGCTCGAAAAAGATTATCCAGTTTTGTATACGGGTGCCAATGATCGCGTTGCTCACGAATTGATTATTGATCTTCGACAATTCAAAGCTTTAGGAGTCAGTGCAGAAGATGTGGCCAAACGTTTGATTGATTATGGTTTCCATGCCCCTACCCTTTCTTTCCCGGTGGCTGGTACCATTATGATCGAACCTACGGAAAGTGAAAGCAAAGAAGAGTTGGATCGCTTCTGTGATGCCATGTTGTCTATCCGTCAGGAAATTGATGAAATCGCTACTGGTGCCGCCAATGCAGAAATCAATGTATTGAGCAATGCTCCGCACACGATGGATCAATTGACCGCCAATGAATGGGCATTTCCTTACAGCCGACAAAAAGCGGCCTATCCCCTGCCTTACTTAAAAGAAGGCTTTAAATTTTGGGCGAGCGTAGGTCGGGTGAATAATGCTTTTGGAGATCGGAATCTGATTTGTACTTGTCCGCCAATTGAATTTTATCAAAAAGTGGAAGACCGTGATTTGGAGGTAGAAGTAGAGAATTAAATCCAACAAAAGAGAACGGTGTTATAAACATTTTAATGGAATACACTGTGAAGTTGTTTAAAAATGAATTGATGGTTTATTTGCAAGTCATTGATTCCTAATAACTTCAGCTCTTTTTATTCCCATAGCTACGGCTATGAAAAGAAAAAGGAGCTTCGTTCTAGAAATCAAGCACTTACAACTAAATCCAGAACACATTATTAAACAGCTTCTGTGTAAAAATAAACCTGCGGGTGGCTTTCTAGTGGAAGTCACCCGTTTTTTTTAACTTCGTGCTTTATTGACTTGTTATCTAAAATAATTTTATGATTGTCGTCACAGGAGCATTAGGATTTATTGGAAGTGGTTTGATACAAAAACTCAATCAAGAAGGTCACCTTCGGGATTTATGTGTAGTGGATGATTTTTATAAGAAGCACAAGGAAGTCAATTTGTACAATAAGTATATTCGAGAATGGATTCATCGAGATATATTTTTGGAGATCTTAGGTAAAATGCCTTCTCAGATTGAAGTTGTTTTTCACCTTGGTGCCCGTACGGATACGGTCGAAACCAATACCGATATTTTTGACGAACTCAACCTGGAATACTCCAAGAAGATTTGGAACTTGTGTACCGAACATCAAATCCCATTGATTTATGCTTCCAGTGCTGCGACCTATGGCAACGGAAAACATGGCTACAAAGATGATCATAGCCTCGTCAAAAAACTAAAGCCACTCAATGCTTACGGAGAATCCAAAAATGATTTTGACGCTTGGGTATTAAAACAAAAAAAGACGCCTCCTTTTTGGGCGGGTTTAAAATTTTTCAATGTATACGGCCCCAACGAGTATCATAAAAAAAGAATGGCTTCTGTTGTTTTTCATGCGGTCAATCAAATCCAATCTACTGGCGAATTGAAGTTGTTTAGTTCGCACAATGAGAAGTTTAAAGATGGGGAGCAAATGCGAGATTTTGTATATGTAAAAGATGTGGCAGAGGTCTGTTACCATTTGTATAAAAACCAAAAGAAAAGTGGCCTCTACAATGTCGGTACCGGCAAGGCGCGTACTTTTTTGGATTTGGGAAAAAGTGTTTTTAAGGCGATGGGACTAAAACCGAATATTAATTTTATTGACACCCCGGAGGATATTCGTAAGAATTATCAATATTTCACGGAAGCGGATATGAGTAAATTGCGGGCTGCGGGTTATAAGAAAAAATTTACGAGTTTGGAAGATGGGATTAAGGAATATGTGCAGAAATATTTATTGGAGAATAGAAAGACTTGGTAATTTTTTTTTAGAAATTCCGTCCAATTCCAATTTTGATCACCCCTTCATTGAACCATTCAATCCCTTCAAACCTTGATCTTTTTTCAAATCTAAAATTGCTGTCTTTTCGTATTTTTACTTCAAAAAACAAAGACCACTCTTCGAAAATTTTAATTTGAGCCCCCGTTCCTAAAATCACCCCCATTGCATAATTCTTCGGCGACAATCTAGTTTTTTCAACGTAATAAAAAGATGGACTTAGAACTGGAATCCGATTGGCAATTCCAAGTAAAAAATAAGGAGCAATTCGTTTCGCTGACTTCCAATACTTCCACCTCAATTCCACTGGAATTTCCAAACTCCTTATTCGCGTATATCCAATAATCCTAGCTGCACTAGGCTTTGCACAAAAAGAACCAATGGGACAAGTAGTACCTAAGAGATAAGCATCTCGACTGGCATAGCCCAAACCAATCCCTAATTCTAATCGATTCCCCAATCGCCAAAAACCCGAAAGGTGATTGGCATTATTATAGGCTTTTTTATCAACATAAAATTCCAAATCCGGAGAAATCACTAAAATATTTCCTTGGGTAAAGATCGTTTGATTCGACCATTCCAGTCGAAAGCGAGGAGCTTCCTGCTGTGCAAAAAGAGAAGCTTGTCCCAAACAAAATAACATAAAAAACAAGTGCAGCGTTTTCATAATTCTGGAGATATTTTTTTTTAGAAATTCCGCCCAACTCCAAGTTTAACCACCCCTTCATTGAACCATTTACTTTCTTGAAACATGAACCAATAAATATTTTCATCAAAACTAAAGTTGCTGTCTTTTCGTATTTGTATTGCCACTACCAAAGACCATTTTTCGAAAATTCTAATTTGTGTTCCCGCTCCCAAAATCACCCCCATCACATAATTACCCGGCGACAATTTGCTTTTTTCACTGCCAAAAAAAAAGGGATTAACGACTGGAATCCGATTGGCAATTCCAACAGAAAAATAAGGAACAATTCGCTTCGCTGACTTCCAATATTTCCACCTCAATTCCACTGGAATTTCCAAACTCCTTATCCGCGTATACCCCTCAGCAGTAGATCCACTAGGTCTTCGACAGGGAGCGAGGCGACAAAAAGGAATTACGACATACGCATCTCGATTGGCATAGCCCAAACCAAAGCCTAACTCCAGTCGATTCCCTAAGCGCCAAAACCCAGAAAGATGGCTCGCATAATTGAAGCTTTTTTCGCCAATATAAAAATCAATATTCGGAGCAATCACCAAATTACTTCCTTGGGTAAATATACTTTGACTTGATAATTCCAAACGAAAGCGGGAGGCTTCTTCCTGTGCAAAAAGTGGAGCTTGCCCCAAACAAAGTAAAATAAAAAATAAACGCAGCGCTTTCATAATTACTAATATACGCCTTTTAAAAATTCCGCCCAAGCCCAAGTTTGATCACCCCTTCATTAAACCATCGAATTCCTTCCGTTCTTGAATGTTTCTCAAAATTAAAATTACTGTCTTTTCGAATTTTCACTTCAAAGAGCAAAGACCATTTTTCAAAAATTTTAATTTGAGTTCCCGCTCCTAAGGTCACCCCCATGGCATAATCATCCAGCGACAATCTAGTCTTACCATTACCCAAAACAGAAGAATCAATAATTGGAATCCGATTGGCAATTCCAACAGAAAAATAAGGAATAATTCGCTTCGCTGACTTCCAATATTTCCACCTCAACTCCACTGGAATTTCCAAACTCCTTATCCGCGTATACCTATCAGGAAAAAAATCACCAGGTCTTCGACAAGGAATGTAGGAACAAAAAGAACGTCCGACATAAGCATCTCGATTGGCATAGCCCAAACCGACTCCTAATTCTAATCGATTTCCTAATCGCCAAAAACCAGAAAGATGGCTGGCATAATTATAGACTTTTTCTCCAATGTGAAAATTCATATTCGGCCCAATCACCAATTCATTTCCTTGGGTAAAGATACTTTGATTCGATAATTCCAGTCGGAAGCGAGAAGCTTCTTCCTGTGCAAAAAGTGAGGCTTGGCCTAAACAAAGTAACATTAAAAATAAGCATAAATTTTTCATAACTATTAAAATATATTTTTTGAATTTGTTTTAAAAATTTCGTCCAATTCCAAGCTTGATCACTCCTTCATTAAACCATCTATCTTTACCATTTTTTGGATTAAAAGGATCTTTCTTAAACTTAAAATTATTGTCTTTTCGTATTTCCATGGCAAACAGTAAAGACCAATTTTCGAAAACCTCAACTTGGGCTCCCGCTCCTAAAAATACCCCAATAGAAAGATTACCCATCGATAATCTAGCCTTCTCACCGCTATTATAATCTTGATTAAAAATTGGAATTCGATTGGCGATTCCGACAGAAAAATAAGGAACAATTCGTTTCGCTGACTTCCAATATTTCCATCTCAACTCCACTGGGATCTCCAAACTCCTTATTCGCATATACTCCCAGGTTAAAGGCTCAGGCCTTCGACAAGGATTATCACCTAAACAAAAGAGGGTTTCGCCATTAATATCTCGATTGGCATAGCCTAAGCCAAACCCTAATTCTAGTCGATCCCCTAATCGCCAAAAACCAGAAAGGTGACTCGCAGAATTATATTTTTTTTCAACAATCAAAAACCCAACCCCAGTAGTAATTTCCAAAATAGAACCTTTGAGGAATATGCTTTGTTGGGAGAGTTCCAGACGAAACTTAGGAGTATCTTCTTGAGCAAAAAGGAATACTTGTCCCATGCAAAGCAGCATGGAAAATAAAAATTTTAGTTTTTTCATTATATTTTTTTTTGTTTTAAAAATTTCGTCCTATGCCGATACTTACAGACCATTCATCCAACCACCTTGAACTACCCTCCAATCTAAAGTCCTCTTTTTCAAATTTAAAATTGCGATTTTTCTCTGCAGAAAGACCAATTATCGCCGACCATTTTTCGAAAATTTGAATACGGGTTCCTACCCCCAAAGTAAGCCCTAGAAAGGTGTTTTTAGTTTCCAATTTTGCCTGATTGTAGTGAGAGCGACTATTAAAATTAAAAGGCATCCTTGTATTTAGCCCAAAAGAAGTAAAAGGATCAAACCTTTTCGTCTTCTTTAGCCATTTCCACCGGAGTTCCAATGGCAAATCCAAACTTCTAATTTTCGTAAACACACCACCTACAGGCGCTACCTTATCACACAAACAATAGCAAATCGTATTAACATCTCGTACAGTATAGGCCAAACCAAGACCGATATCCAAGCGATCGCCTAGGCGCCAAAATCCTGAAATTTGTGTGGAGTTTTTTAATGATTTTCCGACTACAAAGTAATCGTTTTTCAGTGCTCTTCTCAGCTCTGCGCCTTTGATAAAGACACTTTCCGTAGATAGCTCCAAGCGAAACTTAGTCGGTTTTTCTTGCGCATATCCAGTATTATAGAAACAAAAGAAGGCCATAAAAAGAAGCAGTATATTTTTCATTTTCCGTTGATTTAAATAAGAAATGACTTCGTAATCCCTATACTTATATCATACGAAAAAGAAACGCAGGAGGTTGGTTGTCTTCTAAAAAAACATTTTTATCATTCTGCTCCTTGCTCTTCAGCCACCAGCAATTTATTCATCCCCGCATAGTAGATCAAACGCCAGCCCTCCGCTTCGCGGGCAAAGCGCCGCTGCATTCCATACTGTCCTTGCACGCCCTTGATTTGTTCGATCACCAAATCATTCCCCAGCGGTACAAACTTCCGTTCAAACTGATCATCCATATCATTAAAAGGCCGATGCATCACCCAGCCTTCCGGCTGCCAACGAAAATTATTTTCGGCCAAATCCGTGCTGTCCGCACTCGCAGGAATTCCTTCCAATGGAAAAACAATATGCGCCATTTGATAAAGGCTATCTTCATGAAATTCTTTAAAAAAAGCAGCAAAACCTGCTGGCATATCCTCCGGCGAAGTGGAAGGCGTAGCCACATAGGAAGTGGCTTCTGTTTCCGCTGAAGGCGCCGCTTCTTTTTTCAACCAAAAAAGAACACCCAATAAAGTAACGACGACACCCGTCATAAATCCTGCAAAAAATTTCATTGTCTTAAATTTAAGTTATGAAGGGGAACACCTAAAAACGTCACTCCTAAGCCAATCGCACATCCCCAATATCCTCTAAAGCATACACCAAAATAAAATCTTCAATCCGTTCATAATACAATTCAAAAAAAGAAAGGTATTCTCCTTTTTCCACTCGCCCTGTAAAAGTCCCCTTGCTCAAGTCATAATCAAAGGGATCTATTTTGAGGTGTTCTCGAAAATCCAATTGACGGCGGCCATAAGCTTTGTACAAACATTCTTTTGCGCCCCAGTATACATGCAAATGTTCGAGGCGAGTCGCCGCTTGCAAACTGGCCAACTCTTCCGGACGCATATACTTATGCGCCAATCGCTCGATCTTGCCCACCAGCTTTTGAATGTCTACCCCAACGCTCCGCGGAGCTGCCATCACCGAAGCCATTTCTCTCGAATGACTAATCGAAATATCAAAAAGCGACCCTTCCAAATGGGGTTTTCCAAATTCATCTTTCAAACAAGCTCCCCGAAAAGAACGCCCCGACATCTGATGCAAAAGCCATCGTCCAGCCAGCCATTCTAATTTTCGATGGCCTTTCATCTTCTCGATATAGGCTTCCTCAACAGACGACAAATCCAGTCGATCCAGAAAAAAATCTTCTGTTTCTTCGATTCTCCAGAGGCCTAATTCGCCTTCTGGTTGGAGGTATCTATGAAATAATAAAGGCATTGAATAATTATTTAGAAAGCAAATATAACTATTGTCCCATATTGAAAAGTTGTTTTAAGAAATCTAAAAGAAAAATAAATGCAAGATAATTTTGTCCTCCTTCCTAATTATTCCTTTTCTCTCTTAATTTTGTGGACATGAGTAAAAAAATCTCCATTCAGCGAAAAGCCCAATTGACCGGGCATAAAGCCGCTATTTTTTCCTTGGCTTTAGGCAAAAACAAACAAAGTCTTTTATCTGGAGCAGGAGAAGGCTGGGTGGTAGAATGGGATTTGGAAAATCCCGAGCTCGGAAAAGTCATCGCACAGGTAGAAGGCAATATCTTTGCTCTGCACTATATTCCTCAAGCCCAATTGGTCATTGCAGGTACGATGAATGGTGGGGTGCATTGGGTAGATTTGCAAGCGCCGGAGAAAACCTTGAATATTGCACACCATGAAAAAGGAGTTTATTCGATGCTGGCCTTAGGCGATTTTATTTTTACAGGAGGTGGCGATGGCATCCTCACTCGTTGGTCGATTGCGGAGCGGAGAAGTTTGGAAAGCCTGCAATTGTGTCATCAGAATCTACGCAGTATCGCTTATTGTAAACAGCGGAATGAAATGGCAGTTGGTGCGAGTGACCATCAAATTTACCTTTTGGATGCGACCACCTTGGAAATAAAAACCCAGATCGAAAAAGCACATGGCAATTCGGTTTTTAGCCTCTCCTATAGTCCTGATGGAAAGACCTTACTCAGCGGCGGTCGCGATGCGATGCTACGGGTTTGGGATTTAGAAGCGGAAAATAAAATGATCCAAAATCTTCCCGCACATCGTTTTACCATCAACCATATCCTCTGGCATCCCAATGGAAAATATTTCTTTACTGCCAGCCGCGACAAAACCATCAAAGTCTGGGACGCCAAGAATTTTGAAATCCTCAAAGTACTCGAAGGCTTGCGCGACCAAGGACATTTCAACTCTGTCAATCGCCTCCACTGGCAAGCCGATCACCTGATCTCGGCCAGCGATGATCGGAGTCTGATCATTTGGAAAATGCAGGAATTGTTTGATTAGCCCAATGAAGAACAAAAAAGCAAAACTCCCCTCCCCCATAGTTTGACTTTGCCACGGATTTACCTAGCTTTGCCTTCTATATAAAATATGCCATACCCTTATGATTTTATCCGACAAAAAAATTCTGGAAGCAATAGAGAGCAAAGAAATCGTCATTGAACCTTACGACCGCAATTGTCTGGGAACCAATTCCTATGATGTACACCTCGGAAAAACCCTGGGACTCTACCGAGATAAGGTATTGGATGCGCGCAAGCACAATCAAATTGATTATCACGAAATTGGTCCAGAAGGATATGTCATTGAGCCAGGAATTCTTTATTTGGGGTCTACGCTAGAGTATACGGAAACCCACAATTCCGTTCCTTTTCTTGAAGGAAAATCTAGTGTTGGTCGCCTGGGTATTGACATCCATGCGACTGCTGGTAAGGGCGATGTAGGTTTTTGTAATCACTGGACGCTGGAGATTTCTTGTGTTCATCCGGTACGGGTTTATGCTGGCATGCCTATTGGGCAATTGATTTACTTTATGGTAGATGGGGATATCGAAAATTACTACAATAAAAAGAAGAACGCCAAGTATATTGAACGGACCGATAAGCCTGTGGAGTCGATGATGTGGAAGAATAAGTTTTAATCTTATTACCCGGAAAATAGTTGCTACGCCGAGAGCTGGCTACTTGTCCCTAGCTTTTCTTAAGTCCCTGGCTGTCAAACTTTTTATTTCCATTTTTCCCTCGTATTTTACCAGCTATGAATTTAAAAATCATATCTGCCGGAGCTGGAAGTGGAAAGACCTATCGATTGACTGAAGAAATGGTCGCTCTACTCAAGGACGGTGTACGCCCTAGTGGAATCATTGCCACTACTTTTACCAATAAAGCTGCCGCCGAGCTACAAGAACGCGTCCGAGTCAAACTCCTCGAAGAAGGGCTCACCGATGCCGCCAATGAACTCACCAATGCCCTCATCGGTACCGTACATAGCTTGGGCGTAAAATTGCTCCGCAGATTTGCTTTCGAAGCGGGCGTCTCTCCACAAGTCGACATCATTGCCGATGAAGATCAACAATTGTTTTTCAATCTTTCCTTAACCAATATTCTAAAGCCAGAGCGCGTCGAATCCATGGAGCGCTTATGCGATCGCCTGGGCTTGAGCAAAGTAGAACATTATGATTGGAGACAGGAAGTCAAGTACTTGACGGATACCGCCAGAGCCAATGATTTTTCTATTGAAGTTTTGGAAGAAAGTAAGATAGAATCCTTTCGCAGTTTTCAGGCTTTTCTGGGAGAGGAATCGAAGTTAAGTCCAAAGGAATACAATCAAAAATTAGCCACCGCGATTTCCGAAGCCGTAGAGCGTTTGGAAAACAATGAAGACAATACCAAAGTAACGGCAGTCGCCGGCAATGACCTCCAACAATTTGCCGGACGCCTCAAACGAGGACAGGAATTGAACTGGCATGAATGGGTCAAAATTGGAAAAATAAAAGTGGGTGCGAAGAGCCGCGAAGATGTCGCAGATTTGGTCGAACTGGCAAAAAGCCATGATGGTCATCCCCTTTTCCACCAAGACATCAAAGATTTTATTTATTGCCTTTTTGATATTGCCATCGAGGCCCTAAAAGAATACGAGCAATACAAAAAGCAAAGAGGATTGATTGATTATATCGACATGGAAATCCAGGTCAAACGATTATTGGATCAGGAGTCGGTGAGTAATATTTTGAAAGAAGAATTGGACCTATTGATGGTCGATGAGTTTCAGGACACCAATCCAATTCAGTTGGAAATTTTCAACAAACTATCCAGCATCGCAAAGCACTCTATCTGGGTCGGTGACCCCAAACAATCCATCTATGGTTTTCGTGGTGCAGACCCCCGATTGATGCAAGCCATCATCGACAAAAGCGGCGGAATAAAACCAGAGAATATCCAAAAGCATTCCTGGCGATCCAGAGAAGACATCGTCTACGCCACCAATGCCATTTTTACCAAAGCTTTTCCCGACCTCAAAAAAGAACACATTGCACTGATTCCAAAAAGGAAAAAGATAGCCGATCCAGATTCTCAAAATAAAGAAAACGAGCCGATCCAAATGATCGACGCTTTGCACCATTGGCATTTTGTATACGATGGCGAAGGCAAAAGATTACCGGGCAAACCCTGGATGGAAAACTGTATCGCCAGTGCCATTCAACAATTTATCGCAGCGGAGCATCTGGTATTTTCCAAATCAGAAAATCAATATAGAAAAATCCAGGCGGGTGATATCGCCGTGCTTTGCCGCTCCAATGCGGCTTGTGCAACCGTAGCAGAATCCCTGCATCGCGCTGGATTAAAAGCGGCCATTTCCCGAACGGGATTGCTCCATAGCGCCGAAGCCAAATTGATATTGGCTTGCCTCAAATTTATCCTCAACCCCAAAGATTCTTTGTCGGTTGCCGAAATTTTACTCCTTGCCAGTGGCGAAAAAATTGAAGACATCATCGACAATCGCCTCGACTTTCTAGAAAAACTAGAAGGCTATACCAGTGAAACCCGCTGGGCAGAAGGCGATACTTTTATCCATCAACTCAATCAACTTCGAACGGAAGTTGCAGAGTTATCTAGTGCCGAATTACTCAACTTGGTTTTGGAAGAATTGGACCTGAGAAGAATCATTGTAAAATGGGGAAAAATTGCCCAACGTTTAGACAATGTAGATGTCCTTCGAAAACTCGCTTTGCAATATGAAGAAACTTGTAACCGACTCCATACGGCCGCTTCGCTTGGTGGCTTTTTGCTTTGGCTCAATGAATTGGTCGCTGCGGAAAAAGACCGCCAGGGATCGGGAGAAGGACAAGATGCGGTGAATGTTTTGACCTATCACAAGAGTAAGGGTTTGGAATGGCCCATGGTGATTTGTCATAGCCTGGAAGGTTCCTTGCGGGATCGGGTTTGGGGAGTCGATATTATTCCAAAAACAGAAGAAGTAGATTTGAATAATTTGCTGGGCAATCGTTGGTTGCGCTATTGGATTAATCCTTATGCTACGCAAATAAAAAATACCGTTTTGGAAGAACGGCTTCACGCCAGTGAAGCGAAGGCCAGAGCGACTCGGCATGCGCAGGAAGAAGAGGCGCGTTTGCTATACGTTGGAATTACTCGTGCCAGAGATTACCTGGTTTTTCCCAGCCGCGCCAGAGATACCCAATGGCTCAATCGCATTTGGCAAGAAGGCCACGGCGATCATCCAACTCTCGACCCCAACACCGATGAAACGCCCTGGGAATGGGAAAAGAAAATCCTTTATGCGCAGACGAGTCAACTTCCTTTCCCCAGAGATTTCACCTATGCGGATGTTGCACCAGAAGTACCCGAGGCTTTGGAAAAAGCAAAAGGTAAGATGGACAACATGGCCTACTTTATAGAGGTCGAAGATAAAAAGGTGCTCAAAAATTTTAAAAGTAAATCGGAGCGGCATCAGACTTATGGTCCTGCGATGATGATTGGCCCGGAGGCAGATTTGTATCAAATCGCCAAGGCCACTAAGGCGTTTTTGACGGCAGACATTCGGGAGGATGGAGCTGCGGAGCGGCTGGTGATGGCTACGGGAATTGTGCTTCGTTATGAAAT
>CALLVY010000511.1 GCA_938015925.1 uncultured Saprospiraceae bacterium | reverse complement strand
TCCTGCAATTCTACCTCTACTCCAAAGGCACCAATTTTCTTCACCTTGGAGGTAATCGTTTCAAAAATTCCTTTTGATTTCTCAGAAGCTTTTACCTTCCTGCTTACCGCTTCACTATTCAAAAGCGCTTCAAATAATCGCTTAAAATACAGTTCTGAGCTATTTACAGACTCTGTAGGAAGGTAGATAAAAGCATATCCTTCTTTTGCATTATCTCTCAAATAATACATAATTGATGTTTTCCCTACTCTCCTTGGAGCAGCCATAAAAAGGTTGCTACTTGCATCTAATCTCCTATAAATCAGCTTAGTAATTGCTTTTCTTTTATAATAATCTGATCCGCTAACGGGCTGTCCTACTATGTTTCTCATGCTTAAATATTTGACTATAAATATATTGTCAAGTACAAATATAGTTAACTATTTTTTCATAGTCAAGTTTTAACTATTTTTTTATAGTCACTTTTACCATCTCATTCTAAGTCAACTAAAGACTGATTTAAAATAATAAGTATTGTAGTTAAAGCAAAGGTTCCGGCTTTTTAGGAAACTGGAAATCACTTACCAAGGAAAAAGATTTAACTGAGCCTTAAATCTAGTTTTCCAAATTTCTCAAAGATCGAAAGAGGATTCAAAAAAATAAGTAGTAAACCCGACTCACTCCCCATCCACCGCCGAAATCACCGACTGCAAAAAAACATTCGCATCATAAGCTTCGCCAGAATTCAAGCCCATGCGAACCACCACCAAATCCTTGGAGGGAATGATGTATACAAATTGGCCTTGGTAGCCATTGGCGGAATAGAGGTCGGCAGGGACATCTTTAAATCTTACGTGATCTTTGTTGAGCCAGAAGTGGCCGCCATAGCGGCCTTCGCTATTGGAAGCGGCGGTTTGAGAAAAATTGACCCAGGAAGTGTCGATAATTTGTTGGCCATTCCAGTTTCCTTCGTTGAGGTATAAGAGGCCAAATTTGGCCCAATCACTTGGGGTGGCATAGCAATAAGAGGAACCAATATAATTTCCAGATTCGTCAATTTCCATCACAGCCGAATGCATACCGAGTGGATCAAAAAGTTGATCGTGTGGGAACCTCAGATAATCTTCGTGTCGATCAAATTGATTGCGGAGAATACCCGACACAATATTGGATGTGCCACTGGAATAAGACCAATGACTCCCGATGGGATGTACCAAGGGTAAACGAGCAGCTCGATTGACAATGTCTTCACTTTTATATAGCATTTCGGTAGCATCAGAAACGGTTGTATAGTTTTCTTCAAAAGACAAACCACTTTGCATTTGCAATAAATCTTTAAGTGTAATGGCACTTCTATTATCCGTCCAATAGTCTATCAAATGATCATCCGTCAAACTCAGTTTTCCTTCTTTTGCCAAAACGCCAATCAAAGTACTTACAATACTTTTGGTCATCGACCAACCTAGGATCTCTGTATCTTTATCAAAACCCTGCGCATATTTCTCAGCGATCAAAGTATCTTTATAAACGACTACGACTGCCCTGGTTTTGATATGATCCATTTCCAAAGAGGGATCGAAAACACCTTCGATGGCTTGATCCAATGCTTTATAATCGACTCCTTGTACGGCTTGTTTGTTACGTTTTTCGCCCAGCGGCCATTCCAAACCTTGGGTATCGGGATCGTGGGGAAGCTTTAAACTGACGTGATAATCATCTTTGCCTTGCAATAAAACACAACCCAGGTTTTCTTTGTAAACGGCTGTTTGTGCAGCCATACCAAAGAGTGTAGTGCTGACTTTAAATCCTACTGGATCAATGACGGTATGCGTAAGGTTTAGTGGAGAAATTACTAAATCTTCCTTTTGAATACTTTCGGCAGTTCTGCCCGCTACAAAATGACAGGAACACATTTTCTTGGCCGCATAACCGGTCGCCACAGAAAGCATGGGATAGAATTTTTGGGCCGCCCAAGCTAGGGATAAGACGAATAGAATAAAGAAGACGAAGGATATTTTTTTAAGCATAATCCTAAGTTAGTAAAATCATGGATAAATTTGAAAAATATAAGGACGCACGGTTTGATAAAGCATTACTTTCCTTGACACTACACCATCCAAATCAGACGTTATTCCTAAAAAGCAACTATGGATATCTTTGAATTACTTACTTTTCTTCTGCCTCCTTATTGTATTGGTTTAGTCTTCGGATTTATTTATCTGGTGCTTTTTGTGGAGCTCGATTCTTTTCAATCCTATATTCCCAAGGCTTCTCATTTTAGCCTTTTGCTTTTGCTGGCATTTTTATATTTGTTTTTATATTCGCTGTTGATGACTTCTACCTTGGCCTCCCCTCACCATAGTAGTTACGAGACGAATTGGATCTTTAATATGTTGATGGCAAGCTTATGCTTTTTTTCTGCTTTGTACCTATTTGGCTTCATTCGTTTTTCAAAAGTGACTTTTAAAGAAATTTCTAAATTTCGAATCACCAGTATCTTTAAAGCTCTTAGCCTCCTTTTTTTTTAATCCTCACTTTATCTTACTCAGCCTTAATGCAACTTTATTATCCCTTTACTACCAGCCAATAGCTACCTCCATCCTACTCTCTTCCCTCGGACTCTACACCGCCTTACTTTTCACCATTCTAAAGCATCGTATTTCTGTCCGAGAAGCACTAGTCCATAAATAAAAGAAATTCTTTAGTCCAGATTTATCAAATGTTTGTATTTTGGGGTCCTTGAAAAGAGGGTAAAATCATTTTATTGCTATGGAAATTGGAAAACAACTATTATTTTTTTTGGCTGGACTTGGGGTCTTCAATGGCCTTCTTTTGGCTACCTACTTTTTGGGTTTTGTAAAACCTAAACGATGGGTCAACCAATTGTTTGGTTTTCTACTCTTAATGCTTTGCTTTCGAATAGGCAAATCGTTGTTTCATGTATTTATGGACTTGGATCGCATCTATTTGCAAATTGGATTATCGGCTTGTATGATGATCGGGCCATTTCTGTTTTTATATGTTCGACATTTTCTGAACCCAAACGAGGAAAGCAATAAAGCAGATGCTTTGCACCTTTTGATTCCGCTCTTTACCATCATTGGAATTGGCAGTATCTGGCCATATGAAAATTATCCGGTAATTTGGAACAAACAAGTGATCCGATTAATCTACGGTACCTGGGCGATTTACACCTTAGTGCGTGCACGAAGTATTTTACCATTGCTACCAAGGTTGTTTAAAAAACAAACGAGCATCAGAGAAAACTGGATTTTGTTGGTTTACGCCTGCGCAATGATTTTATGTCTGGCTTATATCCTGGCTTACCTCGGCTTTCCTTATTTGGCTGGGCCAATATTATTCTCGGTCGTCTTATATCTGATGATGGGATTTTTGGCCAAGAAAGATCATCTCCTTTTAATCACCCAAGTAGAAGCGCCAAAATACCAAAACCAAAAATTAAGCGAAACCAAAGCAGAGGATTTACTCCAACGACTGACAGACATGATGCAAAAGGATCGTGTTTATTTAAACCAACAAATCAAACTCGCCCAAGTCGCCGGAGCCATCGACTCCACTCCTCACGAGGTCTCCCAAGTCATCAACGATCGCCTCGGCATTTCTTTCAACCACTACATCAATAAGCATCGCGTCAAAGCAGCTTGCCAATTGCTTGGGGAAGCCGATCATCTGACCATCGAGGGAATCGGACAAGAAGTTGGCTTTAAATCCAGGTCCGCTTTTTATACCGCCTTTAAAAATTCCATGAACCAAACACCTACTCAATTCAAAAATCAACTCAAACATTCCGAATCCTAAGCTTAATCTTGTTCCGTTTTATAAAAATGGACAGCTTGTATCATATAAATTGCCTTATTCCGCTAGCTTTGTTGCATATTTGGACTATGATTACAACTCACCTTAGTCCTCGTTTTTTGCCACTCCCTTTCCTCACTATTTTCCTTCTGGGAATAGTAGCCTGTACACCGCCACCGCAAAAATTGACAGCTCCCCTGCCCCACAAAAAACTAATCCTCGATAGTCTAAATCATCCCTGGGGCATGGCTTTTATCAATGAGCAAGAAGCTTTTATTACAGAAAAAAATGGCGACTTACTTCGGGTCCATCTCGGACAAAAAAGCAAACAAATCATCCAAGGATTCCCCAAAGACCTTTATAAACCCTACTTGATAGAAGTAGATAAATATCCACCCCGAACCTATCCCAATAGCATGGATGGAAAAACGATCTGGGGAAATTGTGGCATTTTGGATGTCAAAATTCATCCGGACTTTTTGAAAAATGGGCAAATATTTATTTCCTATGTTTCTCAACAAGAAGATCGCTTCGCTCTAAAAATAATCCGAGCTAAGGTGGTGCAAAATTCTTTGACCGAAATAAAAACCTTACTGAACCCCGGGCCTTATGTACCTGGGCTTTGGCATTTTGGAGGAGGGCTTTGTATCCAAGAGGATTACTTATTTATTACCGTCGGAGAGCGATTGTTTTTTGAGGATTTAAAAAAAGGACTTCCCATTGCTCAGGACAACGAAGACGCCAGAGGAGCGATCTATCGCCTACATTTGGACGGAAAAATTCCAACAGACAATCCAGACTTTGGAACGGAGGCCGTGCCCGGCATCTATGCTTTTGGAATCCGGGCAGCACAAGGAATTACCACGAGACCAGGCAGTCCAGACATTTGGTTTAGCGAACATGGCACCAATCAGGGCGACGAACTCAATCTCTTGCAAGCGGGAGCAAATTATGGTTGGCCCAATATTACTTCTGGAACCTGGCGCTCCAAAGGCTATGTTCCCGATTCTTTGCCGCAGCCAAATTATGTGAATCCCATTCATTTTTGGAAACAAACCGTCGCCCCTACCGGACTTTGTTTTTATACCGGAACGGAATTTCCAACTTGGCAAGGAAACCTAATCGTACCTGGATTATCCAGAGGCAGTTTATGGCGAATGGTTTTACAGGGAAATGTAGTAACCAGCGCGGAGGAACTCTTTTTGCAAGATCGGGTTCGATCGCGCAAGGTGGTTCAGAGTCCGGAGGGTCAATTGTACTTGTTGACGGATGAAGATCAGGGGAAATTATTGCGGATTACGAATAAGGCTAAATAGTTTTTTTTGGAGTATCAATAATCCCAATGCTAAGGAAATGACTCCTCTCCCTATGCTGAAATATCCATAATTTTCCTCTTCTAAAGAAGATGCTTAGTAAGGTTGAAAAAACAAGTCCGACATTTTTCATTTAACCTGCTTTTGCCGGCAGGCAGGCTCAAAAAAGGACTTTATTTTTTAAACCGCACTAAGCGGAATTTTCATCGAGCGGTTTAATAAAAGGTAGATGATTTAGAGATCAGAGGGAGGGATAATGTCATTAAAGGAAAGTTTTATAAGAATGAAGACTTGTGAAAGTGCAAGTTTATGCTTTTCTTTAATATACTTATGAATCAGAATAGCAACAAACTCTTTTTCTGGAGTAAATACCTCCTCGCAATTTATCTTATTTTTTCAGGTTCCGCGATACAAGCGCAAGAACATAGCATCGCCAGAGCTTGGAATGAATTGATTTTGGAAGCCATTAGAAATGATTTTGCGCGGCCAACCATCCACGCCAGAAATTTATTTCACACTTCCATTGCCATGTATGATTGTTGGGCCCTCTTCGACGAAGAGGCAGATCCCTATTTGATTGGCCGGGAGAAAAAGAACTTTAAATCCATCTTTGATACCAATGATCTGGAAAACTTAGGATCCAATCAAGACTTAGAGCAAAGTATTAGTTTTGCGGTGTATAGAATTCTCTTGCATCGCTATCGAGAGGCACCAAAATTCGATCTGATCAAAGCGTCCATTGACGAATTCATGTTGGAAAAAGGCTATGATATTTTCCATACCACCTTCGATTATAAGGATGGCCATCCTGCAAGTCTCGGTAATTTCATCGGATTGGAAGTGATAAAATACGGCCTCAAAGATGGTGCAAACGAACAAAACGGCTACGCCAATGAATTTTACGAACCCATCAATGCTCCACTCGATCCCCGCAACAATATAAACCTCGAGAACATCGACCCAAACCGCTGGCAACCCTTATTTTTCAGTGGTTTTATTGACCAGGCGGGCAATCCATTGCCTCAGGCGATCCCGACCTTCTTAAGCCCGGAATGGGGCGAAGTCGAAGGTTTCAGTCTAGCCGACAATGACCGGAAGATCGTAGAAAGGGACAGTCATAATTATCAGATATTCCTCGACCCTGGTGCTCCGCCACTTTTAAATACCGATCGAAGCGAAGAATACCAATGGGGATTTTCACTCGTCGCCAAATGGGCTTCTCACCTCGATCCAGACGACCCAACCATCATCGACATCTCTCCTGCTTCCATTGGCAACATCGACCAATTGCCAACAAGCTTTGCAGATTACCAATCTTTCTACGGCATCGACGGAGGAGACTGGGGAACGGGACATGCCCTAAATCCCAGCACCGGAGAAGCCTACGAAACACAACTGGTTCTCAGAGGAGATTATACCAGAGTACTCGCAGAATTTTGGGCAGATGGCCCCGATTCTGAAACACCGCCGGGACATTGGTTTTCCATTTTTAATTACGTCATGGATCAAGCTCAGTTTTCCAGAAAATACAATGGCCAGGAAGAACTAGCCGTTTTGGAATACGATGTAAAAGCCTATTTTATGTTGGGAGCAGCCATGCATGATGCCGCGATTGCGGCCTGGAGTGTCAAAGGATGTTATGATTACATTCGGCCGATCTCCGCTTTGCGCTATATGGCTCATTTGGGCCAATCATCTGATCCGATGCTTCCGAGTTATCATCCAGAAGGACTTCCTTTGCAAAGCGATTATATCGAAGTCGTTCAAGAAAATGATCCAGATTTTCCAGAACCAGCATCCTTTGGAAAAATAAAAATTAAATCTTGGAAAGGCCCGAATTACATTGACGATCCAGAAACAGATTATGCAGGAGTCGCTTGGATACTGGCCGAAGATTGGTGGCCTTATCAGCGGCCTTCTTTTATTACGCCTCCTTTTGCCGGTTATGTCTCCGGCCATTCTACCTATTCCAGAACGGCTGCTGAAATCTTAACCTACCTTACCGGAGATCCTTTTTTCCCTGGAGGCATGGGTAGCTTTACTGCTCCGCAAGAGGATTTTTTAGTTTTTGAAAATGGGCCAAGCAGGGATGTCATTTTGCAATGGGCGACTTATCGCGATGCTTCTGACCAATGTAGTCTATCGAGAATTTGGGGAGGCATTCATCCTCCAGTAGATGATATTCCTGGACGGGAAATTGGAATTATTTTGGGAGACAAGGTCATTCGAAATGCCAATTTTTATTTCCAGGGAGAAAGTCAGCAGGAAATATTTGATGTGGAAAACAAAACCATCCTTTATCCAAACCCTTTATCCGCCGGAGAAAATTTGTGGATAGAAATTGACGGTGTTTTTGAAGACTTATTGGTGGTGAACACTTTGGGGCAAATCGTATATTCTAAAACGGTGGATGCTTTTTTGATGGAAATACCTACGGAAAATTTAGCTGCCGGAATGTATTTTGTGGTGTTAAAACACCATGCTTATCGGCTTAGTAAAAAATTGATTATTCGCTAGGACAGAAATAAGTGCTAACTTGGGCTAAATTTTAAAAACAAAACCTCGCGCATGAAAGACATCATTACCATGGGAGAATTTGTCATCAAAAATCAAGGTGACTTCCCATATGCCAAAGGAGAGTTGAGTAGTTTATTGAGTGCTTTGCGTTTGGCCGCCAAAGTAATGAATAGTCAAATCAACAAAGCGGGACTGGTCGACCATCTGTTAGGGAGCGTCGGTACTCAAAACATCCAAGGAGAAGAGCAAAAGAAACTAGACCTTTATGCCAATGAACTTTTTATCAAAGCGCTAAAAGCCAGAGATCAGGTGTGTGGAATCGCTTCGGAAGAGGAAGAAAAAGTGGTGCTCTTTGAAAATGAATCTGGTGTCAATGGAAAATATGTGGTATTGATTGATCCGATTGATGGTTCCTCCAATATTGAAGTCAATGTATCTATCGGAACCATCTTTGCGATTTATCGCCGAATCACTCCGATTGGGAAACCAGCTAGCCTAGAGGACTTTTTACAGCCTGGCAATAAACAAGTGGCCGCCGGTTATATCATTTTTGGTTCTTCCACCATGATCGTTTTTACCACAGGCAATGGCGTCAATGGCTTTACTTATGACCCTGCGATTGGTGTTTTCTACCTTTCTCACCCCAATATCAAAATCCCGGAAAAAGGAAAAATCTATAGCATCAATGAAGGCAATTACGAATATTTTTCTCCCTCTTTAAAAGACTATATCCACTATTGCAAACAGATTGACCCAGCCACCAATCGACCTTATGCGGGTCGATACATCGGATCTATGATTGCCGATTTTCACCGCAATCTATTAAAAGGTGGTATCTACATGTATCCTGCTACCAGCGATGCGCCCAAAGGCAAATTGCGTTTGCTCTATGAGTGTAATCCCATGGCCTTTTTGATCGAACAGGCAGGTGGAAAGGCCTGCGATGGCGAACAGCGCATCATGGATATTGTACCCACCGAGCTACATGAGCGAACGGCTATCTTTGTAGGTTCTTCAAAAATGGTGGAGGACTTAGAAGCTTTTCACAATAAGAAAGAGGTGGGGTAATTTCACCTTGTTCAGATTTATAAAAATGGACATCTTGACGGAGTGATTTTGCTCAATTTCAAGCATAATGCAGCATATTTGTGCCAATGCTAATCGCCTTTTAAACTAACGATTGCTCAATTTCCATTTATCTAAAAAAATAAAAAAACATGCGTACTTCCCTATTCTTAAGCTGCTTTTGTCTCTTTCTATCTTTCCAAGCCTTTGGTCAAAGCGACGAAGATTTGATTCGCCACAGCATCCAAAATTATTTCAATGGCACTGCTTATAATCAACTCGACCAGATTCGATCTGCCTTTCACCCGGAAGCAGAATTATACCTGGAAAACAGAGAAGGAGAATTATGGAAAATGAAAGCTGCGGAATACATTGCCCTTTTTGAAAAAAATGAACCGGGAAAGTTTAATGGTCGCTATAGCAAAATCATGTCTATTGACATTACTGGAAATTTAGCGCTGGTAAAAGCGGAGATTTTGATGCCGAAGCGGAATCGGCGTTATGTGGATGTCTTTATTATGAAAGAAGTGTCGGAAGGTTTGTGGCAGATAATTAGTAAGGCGGCGAATAATAGTTTGATTGAAAAGAAAGAGTAATTAATATCTAATCAAGCTAGCTGAAGGATTGATTGGTACAACTTAAAATTCTCTTGATCAAAACAAACAAAAACCACTAACTTAATTGCGATAGATTCCTGATTCTGAACGGTATCTATCGCAATTCTAGCGGCTTTTTCCTTTGGAAACCTATAAATTCCAGTACTGATATTTGGAAAAGCAATAGTCTCGATACCATTTTCTTCTGCTAAGCGTAAACTATTTACATAGCAAGCTTTCAATTTCTCCACTTCGTTCGAATCACCATTATTCCATCTTGGGCCAACGGTATGAATTACTTTTTTGGCCTTTAAGTTTCCAGCATTGGTGATTACTGCTTCTCCTACTTTACAGCCCCCTTGTTTGTTTCTTATTTGAATGCATTCTTCCAAAATTTGCTTGCCCCCTTTTCGGTGAATGGCTCCATCAACTCCACCACCGCCTAATAGAGAGGTATTGGCAGCATTTACTATAGCATCTACCTCTATTTCAGTAATATCTCCTTTCAGTAATTTTATTTCAATCATCTTTTGTAATTTTTCAACTTTTAAGACTGCGGTAAGCAGGTTCCAAAACTAGTGACCCTATTTATCGTTTTGATAGTACTTGGTAGTGGCCAGAGGCTAGCAATCCGATTCGGTTAAATGCAATAGCATTTACCGAGCATCCGCAGGTGTTTTTTCCCTTGGCAGGAAAAAATTGCAAACATTCCGATCTATTCCACCTCACCAATCATCACCCCAAAGCCACCATCTTCTTGTATCCAATTTTCACTGGGCAGATAAGTTCTGGATACAAAGCCATCCAAATACAAAGCATTCTTACATTGCTTCTCTTTAAAAAAAGTGGCAAAATCAAATAGGTTAATCGTTTCTTTAGACATCGCAAATAACAAATCTCCATTCGGTAATACCCCTACTCCATTTCTGATGTGGAGGTGTTTCGATCCTTCTTGAAATACGGGATGTATTGCGCCATCAATGACGAGCATTGGGCCGGATTGGGTGGCATATTTAACTTGCTCATTGTTTTTATAATTTGCGGTCGTCACTACTTTCGCTTTTTGATCTTCGGTGATATAGAAGATGCCATTGGGTTGTAGGTAAAAATTGCCATAGCCTTTTTCTTTTCGATCTATTGGGCCAATCTGTTTTCCATTTTCTATAAATAATCCTTGGGGGGTCCGGTCTTTATTATACATTCCGCCATTCATTGCAAATCGTAGTTGCTTGTTTTTTCCGGCCAGGTATTCTTTTAGATTTTTCGCATTTCCAAAATTTTCTCCTTGGTCGTCTTGATAGAAAAAAGCTAAATCTGTTTGCTGGAGATCGACTTCATAGGAGAGGATATTGGGATATTTTTTTGCGCTTGTTGCGGAAAATTCTTTTGCTTGATTCGCTTTTGAAATGATTACTAAAACCATTATTGAGAAGAAGGTTAAAGTAATTTTAGAGCTAAATTTCATGGAAGAAAAATTAGTGATTATTATTTTTCACTGCTATTGGTAAACAAAGGCAGCGGATTCCCAAAGAGGGAACGCTATTGAGCAGCCAACTATTACTTACTGGAGGACGGCTCACTTAATTTCCTTTAATGATTCAAGTTAAAAAATGATCATAAAAAGGATTGATAAAGCGATCCTCTCTAGCATAAATTGCGAATACTATATTTTCAAATTCATTGGTAAACTTTTCAACAATCGTCTCCTTAAACCACCTCGCAACATCAAGCGGATCATTCCGAAAAACACCACAGCCCCAAGCTCCTAACACCATATCTTTATGTCCATTTTCAATGGCAATCGCCAAGACCTTCTCCATTCTTCGCTTCATCACCAATTCAATTTCATTGGCTCTTTCTGGTTCTTTTTTTCTTACCACCCCACTATTTACCGCCGGTGCAGTAATTACACTGGCAAGAACAGGCTCTTTTAAAGTCAGCCCTTCCTCATTTTTGATGATCGGTACATTTGGACTATAAATCATATGATCCGTATAAAAACAGGAGGCAAAATTTCTATTGACATCATAATACTCAAAAGCACTGAGCAAACAAGGATAGAGTCCCGTCGCTCTGGCAATACTTTCTTCCTGAGCTTGACTTCCTCCCAAGAAGCCACCACCTGGATTTTTTGCGGAAGCAAAATTTAGATAGACTACATTAGAAAGACCAAGATCAACTAGATTTCTAACACTATTCAATGTAGTTTCTTTTACCACGTGAAAGGTAGTCTTGTATTTAGTGGCAGAAGTCGGACGCTTGGCGCATAATTCATCAGAAAGAGCGGGGGGATATAATTTGGTATTCGCAATCGCACGCTGCTGAATTTTAGTCAAGTCAACTAATTCTCCAAGTTCATTCGTGTAATGATTCTGCTTTAGGATTTCAAGGGTGTTCTCTCCTATATTTCTTCGTTGATTTCGATTATTCATTTTGCTTAGTTTGTTCGTTCGCTTTGCCAACAGGTTTTATTTCAAAATAATTCCCTTTTTCCTTAAGCCTAAAATTCATCAAAAAAACTAGCAACGCCCTACTGTAATTCTCTTCAAGCCTCCCAAAACGGAGATCTATTAAATCCTCACTCCCCAATTTCACCAGAAACAAACAAGCCCCAAACCCCATTTCTCAAGGGAAAATCACTTTTTTTCAAAAAAACTTCCCATTCCTTGTAACGTTCCATAGCCTTCCGGCTAATATACTAGTGTAAACAATATTAAACTTTCGGAGCTCGGAAAAAACTTAAATTAAAATACAAAAAAAATGCGAACGACAATTCTGAATTATTCATTTTTAGGCCTTTTGGCAGGATTATTAATTTTTAGCTCTTGTACCAAAGAAGACTTGGTGGTCCCTACAGATAAAGTAGTAGAAATGGAACAAGTAATAGAAGAGGAAGAGGAAGTAGTAGTAACGGAAGAAGAGAACACGACTCCTGAAGAAGTAAAAACAGAAGCAGTATTAAGAATCAATGGCAGTAGCATGAATACGGATGCTTATGCAGGATTTTGTACGGCAGCTGATGGTTCTTCTTTATTGGTTATCTCAAACAAAGTAGAACTTTTGAATAATGTTCTTACTACAGAAGATTTCGTAACCAATGATTTCCTTTTCTTCTACAGTATTGATACCCAAGAGATCGTGAGTTCTTTTGGAGGAGCTGCCTTTGAAGAAGATATCACTGGCTTACCTGGAAAACAAATCGTTTTCTCTGATACTGAGGTGATCATCGATTCTAATGATGGAAGTGTAGCTGTTGGAAGTATGGATGGTGCATTCCAATTGTACAACCCAACGAATGGAGAATTAGTGGATCTTCCTTTTAGCGTTACCTTTGCTGCTGAGATTATCCCTGGATACGATCACTGGTGTAATTAATCACAAAAGATGCAATTGGGTGGCTCTTGGGTCATCTAATTGCTCTTTAGTATAATTGCTGACCATGATTATTTTTTAGGTGATCTTTTCTCCGCTTACCTTGGCAATTTTGAAAATCCTTGTATTATGAATAAGAAAGAAATCTTAATTAGAAAAAAACGAAACCCTAGCAGCACTTTCTTTGCACCGCTACTATCACTCCTTGTTTGTTGTCTGCTTTTCTCTTGTACCAAAGACGATAGCGTCTTGATCGAACAAAAAGAAGAACCCTTTGCAAGCGAGATCAGCCTAAGAATCAATAACCAAACCGTAACGACAAATGCCTTTGCAACTTACTGTAAATCAGGAGACAATGAATTTTTCGCAGTATCTAATAAAGAAGTTTTATTGGACACGACCTTACACTTCAATGATTTCATAGAAAATGACTTTATGTTTTTTACCAGAACCATTGATGGCTCAGTTCCTTTTTCTTACGGCGGAGCGGCATTTGGAGAAACCTTAACTGGCATCCCTGGTTTACAGATCATCTTCACCGATGCAGAAATCATCATTGAATCAAATGATGGAGCGGTGGTCACAGGGACAATGGGTGGCGACTTTGTAGTATTTGATCCAGGTCCTGGAACCTTTACTCTTTTGCCTTTTAGTGTCACTTTCGCAGCAGTGATCATTCAAAAACCAGAACTTTGTAACTAAAATAGAAACGATTAGAAGTCTTCCTTGCGAAGCTTCTTTTGTTGTAATATGCAAACAGATATCCAAGTAATCGAAAACTGCCTGCAAGGGGACCAAAGTGCTTATAAAGCGCTTTATGAAAGGTATGCAGCCTACTGCTATGGAATCTGTAAACGATACGGGATCAAGGAGGCGGATATCAAAGACCAGATACAGGTTACTTTTACCGAAGCCTTCAAATCTCTTCCGAGATACGAATCGGAGAAAGCAGGGTTTAAAACCTGGCTATCGCGCATTTGTATCCATCATATTTTAAGTAGAAAAAGACAATACAAAGAGAAAGTATTTATTGACGATATTTCTCTACATGAAAACGAATTGGAAAGTTTTCATTTTCAAGAAGAATACAATACCATTGATAAAGAGTACCTGCTAAGATTGCTCAACAAAATGCCGGATAAATTTAGAGAAGTTTTCAACCTCTACATTATGGATGGCTACTCTCATAAGGAAATTGCTCAACGCTTGAATATCACCGAATCTTCTTCTCGGGTCATACTCAATCGCGGGCGAACCTGGGCAAAAGAAGCAGTTACCAAATTTCTAAACACTTAAGTCATGGAGGATAAAAATAAATTCGACGACTATATCAAAAACCTACTCAACGAAGAGTGGTCTTTGCCGGATGATCTCCAATGGGATCAAATGGATATCGAAACCCCGGAACCAAAGAAAAAGAGAAGATTTATTTTTTGGATTCCAGTATTGGCCGGACTTGGAATTTTTACTTTGGTATTTTTGTGGTGGAACCAACAAGATTCCACAGAACTTGCAGTGCAAACGGAAGTAGTAGCAACTAGCCCTAAAGACCAATCAACAGAAAGGACTCCTGTCACTAGTAATAAAGAAGCAACAACAGCTTCTTCAACGCAGTCGGCCTCTTTAGAAACTCCTCCAGCAGTAACAAAAACGGCCACTAAGGATATCAAACCTGCGCAAACCGAATCGTCCAAACAAGTTTCAACCATTCCTTCCTCTCCTGGCACCGCAACAATACAAGCAAGCAATAATGTTTCAACAAAACCAACCGAAGAATACATTAACACCAATAAAAAAAGCAATCCCCAAAACCTCTTAGACCATAAAAAGGGAGAGGAAATAAGCTCAACAGAATCAATCATTTCTCCTATCCTTGATAAAGAGAAAAAAGCCTATTCCTCCAAGAGGATCATAAGCCCATTTGACTTACTGGATCCACTAGCGATTACTCCTTTGGTTAGTATTCCTTTTTCCTTTCCGCCTAAGGTTTTTGAAATTTCGGATAAAGAAATTGATCCCAAGCAACGTAAAACTGGCTTTAAGCTGGCAGTGCTAGGAGGCGTCAATGGGATCCAATTGAGCATTGCGGCAGACTCTCCTTTAGCCGATAAAAATGCAGCGGCTTATGGAAATTCTTTTAGTCTACAAGTACAAAAAGAATTAAAAAACAATTTTGCCTTGGTCGTCGGTTTTGGCTACGATGAATTGCATACCACCTTTTCCCTTCATCGAGATATCGGTACCGAAGTCGATCTTGTCCGACGGGTAAGGATAACTACTTGTGAAACCATTTTCCATAATAACTTCACTAATATTGGGAGCCTAAATGTGGGAATCAACAAGCAAATAAACATCGGGCAACGGCTACAAGTCCACCTGGGCGCCTTAGCGACACCAAGTTACATCTTAGCAGCAAGCGGAAAAAGTCTGGACCAGGATGTGGTCATTGATCTTGCTGATCGGGCCTTGGATAAACGTTTATTTTTCTCCGCAGGAATAAATACGGGAGTGACTTTAAAACTGCACAAGCACCTTCACTTGACTAGTCAGTATCAGTATAATCTTTTTATGGGAGAGGGATTGATTTTGGATGATGGTGTGCGGACTAGAGGCATGCAACGATTGGGTCTTGGATTGGTTTTTAATTGGTAATGGATTTTTTTGGTTTAACAATAAGAAAAGGAAAACACTTTTAGCAAAAACAAAAAAGGGAGCAATGCTCCCTTTTTTATTTTCTATTAAACGCTAAAAAATCAAAGGCCATTTCATCCAAACCAAATTTCCATCGATCTTCTTTTTTAAATCGGAATTCCCTTTTTCTCTCTCAATTCCTTTAATTCATTTAGATACCTAGAAAGCTGTCCATTGAATTCACCAATGGTATTTCCCTTTTTGATCCAGTCGTAATATTTTATCTTCCTGACGACCTGGCGCAAATTAAAACACCAGTAAATGGTCATCAATGGATTGATCCAAAGTTCGCTACCATTCGTCCTGATCGTTCGATGGTGATCTCCATACTCCCCTTCTAAAGCACTGACAATTGAATTGGATACAATAGAGTTTATTCTAAATAATTTAGTATGGCTAAAAAATCGTCTTTTACTCTCACTCAGCGTCACGTCCTCACCATAATAGCTATGGCTATTAGGTTCCGGGCGTTCCTTGATTGAAAGTAAAATCCTTCATTTTTATCTCATAAAACCATTTTAGAATAAACTCTAATACTTTCTTTCCCTTTCATTTTTTCATTTGCGAATCGGATTGCATCAATGTATTTTTCCGCCTCTTCCATTTCCTTTGTGATTTGGAACATGCCCAAGTAGCCTCCATCTTTGGCTATTGACGCCACATTTTCCAAAAACCGATAATGAGAAACACCATGAAAATGATCTATTCCAAATCCTACGCTTAGCAGGTATTGTTTTTTTATACCGCTTTGGTAAACAGCCGCCATCGAACAAACGTCTTCTTGAGGAGTTCCCAATCCATCTTCATCTCCAAACATCAAACTGTCTGTTCCTCCATCCACGAGCAAGAGGGTATCTATTTCATGCTCCTTGATCAAATATTTGTAAGCGGCTTTTAGTGGCTGTACGCCCGTTCTTTCAAAAGCATATATTTCGGCATTGTGACCTTGCAGTCCTAACCAAAGTTTTAAATATTTTTCTGGGAAATAATTCCTGCCAGATAAATCACTATCACCAGTTCTGATTTTATAACAGAATGGAAAGACTTCTTTGGAGGTCGTTTCGGTCATCCAGGTAAAGGAGAAATTTGCCAGTATTACTTTTTTTCCTTGTTTTATTAAATTGAGATACAAAGGAATCCCACTAAATATATCAAAGCCGCCACCCGCTCCTGCAAGCAAGATGGATTGACTATCTTTCAATTCTTCGAATAGAGGAATTTGATTAATGGAATAATTCATTTGTAATTATTTTTACCTAAGCTCAAAAAAAATACCGCTCCAACTGCCCAAATAAAACCAACACAAAAAATATCAGCGCTACATAAAGTCCAAATTTAAAAGGTCTCATTTTCATTTTGATCCTCTCCTTTAATGCCAATGATTTTTCATCTTCTAGCTCCGCGTCCAATACCTCCGAATCCATTTGTGCCTCCCTATCTATCCCAGAACTTGGAATCAATAAATTCAAAATGTACCCCAAGGCCATTGCAATAAACATCATCCCTAATCCACCACCTATAAATCCATCCATCTCAAAACTTCCTCTATCCACCGTCCCAATCATTCCTCCCAAGAGAAAAATCAAAAACAAATGTTCCTTAGATTTCTTACTGTAGTCTAACATAATTTTATTTTTTTATTGTCCAATACTTTTTTATCAACCAAGACCTTTCCCAAGTAGTTCCTTAAGTTCATTCCTAAAAGATACAAGCCACTCCTAAATCCTCCGCCCCTCAATCATCTCCAAAAAATTCTTTAAAATCGGATTCCTATTTTTCACCCGCCAAACCGCAGACAAAGTGGTTCGCTGAGAAATTTCATTCAACTCAATAAACTGCACGCCTTTCACCTGCGACATCTGCAAAGATTTGGGGACAATGGAAACGCCAAAATTATTCTCAATCAATTTATAAATCGAAGTGGCATGAATGGTATTGTGGGTCACGATGGGCGTAAAGCCGCTATCGTCAAAAACCTGCATTACTTTTTCATAATACGCCGGACTGTATTTGGGATCAAACAAAATAAAAGAGACCTCCTTGAGTTGAGAAAGGTGTTTGAAATTCTTGGCATTGATGGGATGTTTTTTGGGTAAAACCAAACAGAAGGGTTCTTCCAGAAGTGGACAAATCTCCAATCCGCTTGGTACTCTTTCCAGGCGAACAAAACCGACATCGATGTCTTGAGACAAGAGCCCTTCAATTTGTTTTTGATTGTCCATTTCAGTAAGACTAAACAAAACCTTGGGATGCTTTTTTCTAAAAGCGAGAAGGAGATCCGGAATGATTCCTTGCATGGCGGAGCCAACATAAGCGAGTTTTAAATCGCCGAGAAAACCTTCTTCTAGTAATTTGGCTTGCTGGATAATTTGATCAAAACCTTTGAGATGTTGACTTAGTTCTGTTTGGAGAAAGAGGCCAGCTTTGGTCAAAGCGACTTTCCGATTGTGTCGTTCAAAGAGTTGGATGCCAAGACCATTTTCCATTTCTTTGATTTGACGACTCAGACCAGGCTGGGAAATATAGAGGCGTTCCGCGGCTTTCCTAAAATGTAAATCCTCTGCCAAGGCCAAAAAATATCGGCAATGCCTTATTTCCAATTGATAACTCATAATTATTAAATCCGTTTCAGATGATACTTTAAGGTATCAAAGATACATGGATTTTCATAAAAACTAAGAACTCGCAATCAATCAAAACCTATTGATCAGCGTTACATTTTCATCATCCGCCGAAGGGCCATAAATGGCAGGAAGGGGAATCCCCAAAATCCTCAAATACACTCCAAGTTGTGCGCGGTGATGTACCAAATGATTCATACAAAAAATTCGAACGACCTGTTCTTTCGGCAAAGTAAATAAAACCTCCTCGCCATAAGTCATCGACCAATTTTTCTCAAATTCCTCCTCTTTTGCTTCTGATAAAGACTTTTCTGCTTTCGCCAATAATCCATCAAAATAGGCCAAGAGTTCTTCGTTAGTATTAAAATCTTCTGGTTTAAAATCCATAAAATCCAATTTATCCTCTTCCAGACATGCCGTCCACCAAGCGATGATTTCTGCGACATGTACCGCTAGTCTCCCCAATGCTTCTGACTGCTCCGCAGGTTTAAAATCCTTTTTATCAAAAGGTACAATGGCTAGATACCTTCTGGTCACTTCTGACTCTAGACTTAATTCTCTTAAAAACTTTTGTCCTATGCTCATATTGATTAACTTTTTTTAGGCATCCATTTGCCAAAATTTCTCGTTTATATTTAGGTGCTTAATCCTATTCGCTCTTCAAAAACAAAAGTACACTTTTTCTACACTGATCATAATGCCAGTTTTAACCAATCTTCCCATAACAAAAAATATACTTATCTTGTAATAAAATTAAAAGCATGAAAGAAATTCTTGATTTTGAAGATCCCCTAGCCCTTACCGGTCAGACTTTTTCAAAATTATCCTTCGCTACTCCCTTTGTTATACCTTTGATCGCGACCAGTATCCATTTCATCATGTCAAATCCAGCTAGTGAGGTACAGCCCTATTGGCCTCTAATTGTTAGCTTATTTGTGGTACTAATTATTCTTTGTTTTGCAAGTCCAATATTTGCCTTGATTAGCTTTATAAGAAAAGAACCGAATAGCCTTTTCAAATGGATTGGAGCAATCCTTAACCTTATTTTTGTTTTATCCATATTAGGTGGGATAATACACCTCTACTTCCACTTTACGTCCTAAGTTGGAGCAAGTCTTAGTTTTATAAAACTCCTTGTAAAACATCAAAAAAAACGGTAAAATTCCTACCTTCGCAAATACCTAGTCATGTACTGATGAAAAATTTACGCCTTACCAATCTCCTCCTATTCAGCTTGCTACTACTTCTTAGCTGTGGCAAAGAAGAGGAGATCATTCCTTTACCAAAACCAGAGCCAGAACCAGAACCTCGTTTTGAAATTGCTCCTATTGAAGTCGAAGAAATCATTTTGGGGTATTGGCAAGATAAAAATCATTTGCAAGGGATTGCCTTTACCGAAAATTCTGTTTTCGTAGCCAACTCCAAGCAAGTTTTAGAATACGACCTCGAGGATCAAGAGGTCATTCAAGAATTAAAATGTACAGACTTTCCAGGAGACTATTGTACCCATTCTCATTATGGAGATATTGCTTATGCGGATCAGGATCTTTGGATTGCTTTTCACACAGGCGGTTGGCTGCAAGAATATTCTTGTGCTAAAAATCAGTTATTGAAATTCCGAGAAGGGAAACTCGATCCTGCCATTGCTCCCGAGGTTTATCTTTTAGATTATCCGGGGCATATTGGGGCGGTGGAGGTGCTTGGCGATCAGGTTTATGTGGCGGGAAAATACATTGCGCCAGATTGGTCGAAAGAGGTCGGCTGCCATGAGGTCTTACTCGTTTATCAATACGACGTACTGGCTTTGCAGGATTCAGCGACCGTAGCTTGCAATATTCATAGTGCGGCCATTTCCATTGATGGCTTTGGCCAGGATGGTATTCAGGTTTTGGCTCAAAGGAAAGAAGATCATCTTTTGGTAGC
>CALLVY010000510.1 GCA_938015925.1 uncultured Saprospiraceae bacterium | reverse complement strand
AATTGTAAAATTCCTGACTCGAATAAGGTATTGTGATGCAAGACAAAATCTGCGACAGCCGTAGGCGTTTTTAGCGATTGATGAGCGACCAAATCTAAAACGGTTTCATCTACTTCATGGCCAATTCCAACGAGTACGGGGAGCGGGTGCTTCGCCACCGCCACCGCCATTTCCAAATCATCGAAGGCCATCAAATCTAATTTGGCGCCACCGCCCCGTAGAATCAACACCGCATCAAAGTCATCGGCTCGCTCTGCAATACGTTTTAATTGTCGACGGATTTCGGCACTCGCATTGATGCCTTGCATGGCTGCTGGAAAAAGTCGACTTACAAAAGAATAGCCATAAGTATTTTCTTTTAAGTGCTGTAAGTAATCTTGATAACCTGCAGCCGTAGCAGCACTAATCACCGCTATTTTCTGTAGCACTAGGGGCAATTCAATCTGCTTATTTTTTTCTAAAAGTCCTGCCTTTTTCAAATGCGCTACCCGTTCCTGCCGCCGACTCGCAATTTTCCCTAGGGTATAATCTCCTTCCAAATCCTGGATTGACAAGCTCAGTCCATAGCGTTCGTGAAATTCTACTTTTACCTGTACCATCACCTCCATTCCTTCCTGTAGAATTTTTTCCAAACGAACACCAATTTTTCGCCTCAAGCGGCGATAGTCGCGTTGCCAGAGAATCCCATCCGATTGTGCGATGATGTCTTCCGCTCCTTCTTCTTCCTTCTCTACCAATGTCAAATAATAATGACCTCTCGACTCACTCAACTGCGCAATTTCACAGCGCACCCAAAGGAGTGCTGGAAAATTGAGCGCAATACTGCGCCTTAAAAATTCATTGAGTTCAAATAATCTGATCGAAGGTTCCAAATCTGTGCATTAGGTATTTGTAAAACAGGCCTTATCTTCAAGGCTATTGCAAACTTAGTAAAATTACTTTTCTTAGTGCATCTTAAACGATGAATTGCAGGAGAGAAAGTTTAAAATGCGTTGAATACCCTGTAATTTAAGTTAATGAATTTGTCAAAAGCTGCTAATTTACAGAAGTTCATTTCTCAAAAAAAATAAAAATAAGCCGCTGTCAATTTCCATCTCTTTTAAAATCCTGCTAAATTGTAAGCATCTTATTAACTCTTTCAAGGAAAAGTATGAAAAAGAAATATTTCCTTTTGTTCTTTCTCTGCTTGGGGCTACTCCCTTTGCAAGCTCAAAAAAGCAATAAAAAGGACAAACCACACCGATGGCAATTGGGCATCAATGCTACCGACTTATTGGGTCGGGCTACGGGGCTTCAGCCTGTTGTTCCCGTTCTTACTTCTCCTTATGATCTACAATTTATTTTCTCCCCTAAGAAAAAATTAAATTTCCGTTTGGGAATTGGTTATCAAATTCCAGAGTCCGAAGTTTCCAGTGGTGCCGTAAACGAAGCCAACAGAAGAGACCATACTCTTCATCTTCGATTGGGCTTCTCAAAGAATAAATTTCTTTTTGAGGATAAATGGATTTGGAACTTGGGCTTCGACTATATTTATTCCAGGCGGATTGAGAAAGAGTTTACACAAGAGGAATTGAGCTTGCATGTAATTACCAATGAAAATGGATTCGGTACTTCTAGTGGTCTTCAATATTGTTTTACTCCTCGTTTTTCTTTAGGTGTTGAAATGGCACTTTACCTTTCTTTTAGTGTCCGCGAACGTCTGATTCCTGAACCAGATATTACGAATCTTTTCTCCAGTTTTTTCGAGCCCGATAATCGTATCCACGGCAGAATGTTTGTACCAATAGAATTATTTGCTTTCTATAAATTTTGATTGATTTTACAAAACACAAATCACCTTCCCTATTTATACTCATTCTATCTAAACAATTCCACCTGGTCATCTTGCTTTCAAAAAGCATAGGGACTACCTTGAGCTTAAGTACATCGCAAACTAAAGAAGTTCTTTAAATCAAATTACATGAAAGTTTATTTGATACCAGGGCTTGGATATGATCATCGTATTTTTGAGCGATTGGATCTAAAAAAAAACCAGCCCATAGCACTAGATTGGATAGAGCCCAAACCCAAGGAAGACATTCAGGGATACGCCCGAAGGATGGCAGATCGAATACCAGAAAGCGCTGAAAAAATAACTTTGATCGGCCATTCTTTCGGTGGCATAATGGCTCAGGAAATAGCAAATCTTCGCAGGGTAGAAAAAATAATATTGATTGGCAGTATTAAATCACGAGAGGAACTTCCTTTTTATTTCAAGGCAGTCGTCCCCTTAAAATTGTATGTTTTTTTCACCAAAGAAATGTGTATTCGCAGCATTCCTTATTGGGGAAAAAAGCATGGTTTTGTCAGTACGGAAGATCAGGAATTGTTTAAAAGTATGGTGGGCAAACAATCCAATCATTATTTGCAATGGGCACTGCGACAATTGTCGATTTGGCAAACAGTAGTGCTCCCTGAACATACGCAGATTTTCCACATTCATGGAGACCGAGACAAAACACTTCCTTTTTTCCTTATCCAAAAACCTTATTTCCGAATTTCGGATGGTGGACATCTTATTTCTTATCGACGAGCGGAGGAGCTAAGTGCGCTACTAGTCGATCTATTATAAAACACCTCCCATTAATCCGCTCTGTGATAACAACTGCATCTATGTTCCATTTAATGGCAAGAGGAAGAGAG
Organism: uncultured Saprospiraceae bacterium; assembly: GCA_938015925.1. Lineage (GTDB taxonomy): Bacteria > Bacteroidota > Bacteroidia > Chitinophagales > Saprospiraceae > CALLVY01. The sequence continues at coordinate 1,565 of CALLVY010000510.1, read as the reverse complement.
GGGGTACGAAAGGAATTTCGAATAGTGATTTAGGAGTGTTCAGGAAAAAAATGGAAGAGGAAATATTCCATATCGGCTGGAGCAGTCAATGCTATGATTTAGTTTAATCCCTTTTTTGATCTCCCTATAAAATCGCGATTTTTCGTCAAAAAAATCATTGTTCAAAATTTTAAATTCCTTATTCCTATCCAGAATTAAGCCTCCGTTTTTTCTTTTCTCAACACTCCTTAATAGTGATTGGAGGTGACCAACTTACCAATTAATGCTTAAGCACTTTTTCAATCTGACGAAAAGTTCCTTGTCTCATTTCTAAAAAATAAAGACCACCAGGCAAATCCACTAAAGACAAATCCCACGAAACTTCTTTACTTTCTTGCTCAAAAACCACCCGTCCCAAGGCGTCATAAATCCGAAGCCAAGAAGTACTTCCTTCGCCCTTCCAATTGATCGTCAAATGATCCACAAAAGGATTGGGGCTAATCGAAAACAAAGCCGCTTCCTGTAAAAAAGGGTCTTTGATTCCAACAGAAATCCCCGTCCAGTCAGCGGTCGAAAATTCATATAGCCGAGCAGGGACTCCATCTTTTTGCTCAGAGGAAACAAATGCTTTTCCGTCACCAGTAAAAACGATGCCTTCAATTTGCCCTTTGTCTTCTTCGCCTTTTAAAAAAATTCTTCTTTTATTTCCTCCAAAAATATCACCCGCCGGATAATCATAAAGCAACCAACAAAACAAAGTCCCAGACTCCGTCCGCCCAAGCAAACTAATGACTCCTTCTTCTCCAATATCGGCAGCCGTCACCAATCCTACGGCATTAAAAACTTCCTTGACTTCTGCTTCCTGTACACCGGGCTCCGCGGATAAGACATAGTGCTTGGTTTGTCCATCCAGCCAATTTTTAGAAAATAAGTGCAACGAGTCGTCGGCAAAGAACATGGCTTCGCAATCGAAGTTATGGGCATTGTTGTTATGATCAAATTCTGTTTGATCGGCATAAGAAAATTCTATTACTTCTACCACGGCATTGCTGCCACTTAGATCCGACTTGTCGAATCGGTAGATTTTGAGGTCGGTTCGGTTTCCGCTATTGTTTCCGAAATCGCCGATGTAAACGTGGGTTTCGCTTTCGGTGATGTCTTCCCAGTCTATATTGTCTGCGCCGCCTATCAAAGTCACAATGCCAAGGACCGTTCCGGTCTTGGGGTCGATTTTATAAAGTCTTGGAGGGCCGTCGTCGATGTGGGTGTATAGGTTTTCGTTGATCCATTCCAGGCCGGAGCTTTCGATTAGGAGGATGGATAAATTTGTGAGGACGGGTAGGTCGAATTCGGTGAAGGGGTAGACGCAGGAGCCGTCGTTAGTGAGGGCAGCGGCGTTGAAATTGAAGGCTTGGGGGTCGGTGCAACCGGGTTGGGCGAATAGGGAATTGGATGTTCCGCAAGTGAAGCTAAAAAGGACTATTAGGGAATAGTAGACAAGGTGTTTTTGATCCTTTATTTTAGTGCAAAAAATTGGTATTGAGTTCATTAAAATAAAGGTTTATTTGTTGGATATGCGAGTGTTA
>CALLVY010000509.1 GCA_938015925.1 uncultured Saprospiraceae bacterium | reverse complement strand
GTTTTCATATCTTTTGATTGACTACCCATAAATTATCTTTCTTTAGCCCTATTTTCCGCTTAGCTAAGAACCTAAATCATCATACATGCGAACCATAAGTTTTACCTTCCTTCTTTTTGCGCTTCTCTTTTCTTCTTCTCTATTCGGCCAAGGCAATACTCAGGTTGAATTTGGTAAAAACCGAGTTCAGTTTCACCAGGATTTTAAAGAGTGGATGTCTTATGAAAGCCAAAACTTTATCACTTATTGGTATGGGGAAGGAAGAAATGTAGGGCAGGCAGCGGTTCAATTGGCGGAATACGATTTTGAATACATTCAAAACATTCTGGAGCACCGGATGAATGATAAAATTGAAATCATCGTATACACTGATCTCACAGATTTAAAACAAAGTAATATTGGTAGTGATGAAACCTTCGTCAATGCAGGAGGACAGACGAAGATCGTAGGAAACAAAATCTTTGTTCACTTTGATGGCAATCATCAGAATCTACGCAAAGACATTCGCGCTGGAATCGCAGAGGCTTACCTTAATGCCATGCTTTTTGGTTCCAACCTCCAGGAGATTGTGCAGAATGCGGTTTTAATGAATTTACCTGAATGGTTTAAAATTGGTTTGGCTTCTTATGTAGGTAAAGAATGGAGTACAGAGACAGACAATGAATTGCGCGACATTTTCATCAATGAAAGATATAGTAGTTTCGATAAATTTGCAGAAGACCACCCCAGGCTTGCGGGTCATTCGATGTGGTATTTTATTGGTCAAAATTATGGTAAATCTACCGTCGCTAATCTATTATACCTTACTCGGATCAACCGAAGCATTGAAAGTGGTTTTTTATATGTCCTTGGAAGTAGCTACGGAAAAACAACCGAAAGTTGGTTTTCTTACTTCCAGCAACGTTATAAAAAAGAAGGAGAAGAAATGAATAAGTCTGAAGCCACAGAAATTGCTATCAAGAACAGAAGAAAATCTCCATTAGGAAATTTAAAGATTAGTCCTGATGGTAAAAAGATCGTTTATGTCTCCAATGAAATTGGCAAATACAAAGTTTACATTCAAGATATTGAAAGTGGCAAACGCCATGTAATTCATAAAGGTGGTCATCGCAATCCTTTTCAGTCGACCGATTATAATTATCCATTGGTTGCCTGGAATCCCAACAATCAGCAAGTCGTCATTATTTATGAAAAAAGAGACATTCTCAAATTTCTAAGCTACGATGTAGCCACCAAAACAGATCAAGTAGATGACCTCTCTACACAATTCCAAAGAGTCTACAGCATGGACTTTATCAACACCTCCAATCTTGTTTTTTCCGCAGGAGTAAGAGGTTATTCGGATTTGTATATTTACAAACCTGCCTCCCGACAAACCGAAAAACTGACCAATGATTTCTATGATGACCTTGATCCTACCTTTGTAAAATTACGTGGTAAAAAAGGAATTCTCTTTGCTTCTAATCGATTGGATACACTTTTGGTTTCTGCCAAAATAGACACCATCTTACCGATCAATAATTTTGATTTGTATTATTATGACCTCGAAAGTAGAAGTAGCAAATTATTTCGAGTCACCAATACTCCTTTCGCCAACGAACGTCATCCAATAGCCGTTGATAGCACCTGGTATACTTACCTCAGCGATCAAAGTGGTGTCAACAATCGCTACTCCGGCTATCTAGAAGATGTCTTGGATTTTTATGAAAAAGTAATTTTACTCAAGGACAGTACAGAAATTGTATTGCATCAAGACTCTACCCTGGAAAGCCTCGATACTGCTTTGATTGCCAGTACCACTTTGCGACCTGTCATGAAAACGATTGGTGTCAACCATCCCAACACCAACTATGTCTATAATCTTGTAAACATTCATTCGGCACCACGTCTAAAAAAAGGAGTAGAGCTGATCAAATCCAATGAGAAATATCTTTTCTACACCTTCCCTCTAGATCCTCAATCAAAAACAACACCTGTCCTCACTCGTCATCAAATGCAACGGCAAAAGATTCGAACCACCAAACTGACGACCAATCAAAATAAAAGTATTGAGATCTCGCTCGACCCCAACCTATTGGAAGAAACCGGAGAAGAGCCAATTGATGTTTCTGACTTGCCGGAAGAAATGCAGGATACCGGAAAAATTGATATAGATAATTATCTTTTCCAGAGTGAATTTGACGAAGAGGAAGAAGCCGTAACCGTCACTGTAGAAGAAGACAATGAAAGTCAATTGAACCTACAAAGACCATCAGATCCTCTGCCCCAAAGTATTGTGACCGCCGACAATGCCGTTATCAAATTTAAAGGAAACAGAATCATTCCTTACCGTCTCAAATTCCGTACAGATAATGTCACTACCCAATTAGACAATAGCCTACTCTTCGGAGGGCTCAATACCTATGCTGGTGTAAGACAAGACAATAATGCAACGGCTCCTATTATTGCTCCAAGAAATGAATTTAATAATCCTCCTGTTGGAATCTTACTCAAAGGGGATGTCAAAGATTTATTTGAAGATTACATCATAGAAGGCGGCATCAGGATTCCAACTACTTTCAAAGGCGCAGAATATTTTGTGATCGTAGATGATCGCAAAAAACGTTTAGACAAACGCTATGCTTTCTACCACAGTGCTATTCAGGAATCTGGTGATCCTTCCAGAGGTTCTACTACTTCTCCTACTCCTCGCATCCAAAACGTCATCAATCTCGGTTACTTTGAAGTACGTTATCCTTTTGACATTTTCACTAGTCTTCGAGCTTCTTCTACCTTGCGACTCGACCGAAGAATACAATTAGCAACAGAAGACATCACCCTCAATACTCCAAGTGAAAACCAACAAAGAATCGGTGCCAAATTAGAATATGTTTTTGACAACACCTTAGACGTTTCGCTCAATATCAAAAATGGAACACGCTATAAAGCATTTGCAGAAGTCGTCAAAAGTTTTGAAGTAGATGTAGTTGGAAGCAATAGTAAATTTCAATTTGCCAAAGGCTTTATGACTGTTCTTGGATTAGATGCTCGGCATTATCAGCGACTTGATAAGCGATCGATTCTGGCCTTCCGGGCAGCGGCAGCGACTTCTTTTGGTTCCGAAAAAAATCTTTATATCCTAGGTGGAGTAGATCGTTGGTTTTTCCCAAAAAGGAATACGATCACTCCTTATCCAATGGATGATAATTATGCCTATCAAACCATTGCCACCAATCTACGTGGATTCAAACAAAATATTCGGAATGGAAATTCCTATGCCATCCTCAATTCGGAATTAAGGGTTCCGATTTTTAATTATTTTAGTAGAAGAATTCGTTCTCCATTCTTTCGAAACTTCCAATTGGTTGGATTCTTTGATGTCGGTACAGCATGGACTGGCCCAACGCCTTTTGATCAAGACAATCCACTGAATACCGTAAGTGTCGGTACCCCACAACAACCCGTAAAGGTTCTGGTAAATTACTTTCGGGATCCTTTAGTCGCTGGTTATGGCGGAGGGGTTCGTTCCGTGCTCTTTGGATATTTTATCCGCTTTGATGTTGCTTGGGGGATTGAAACGAGAATTGTACAAGACCCAGTACTTTATCTAAGTATGGGAATGGATTTTTAGAAATCTGTTAGGGCAAGGCTTCTAATAAAAAAAGGTTTTACTGTCAATAGTAAAACCTTTTTTTATTAAGCAGAGATTCTTTTCTTATTCATCTCCTGTTTTCATTTTCTCTGCATTCTCCGCCACTTGTAGTGCTTCGATGATTTCTGCAATATCTCCAGTTATGATTTTATCCAGGTTATATAAGGTCAAATTGATTCTGTGATCTGTCACCCGATTTTGTGGATAATTGTAGGTTCGAACTTTATCTGATCGATCTCCACTTCCAACCAATGATTTTCTTCGCGTAGCCAAATCCGCATCGTGCGCACTTTTTTTCATCTCATAGATTTTGGCATAAAGTCTTTGGTGGGCAATTTCGCGGTTTTTCATCTGTTGGCGACTTTCCTGACTTTCAGCGACCATCCCCGTTGGAAGGTGAGTAATCCGTACAGCTGATTCTGTTTTATTAACGTGCTGTCCTCCAGCGCCACTTGCGCGATAAGTATCTATTTTCAAGTCTGCCTTATTGATATTGACATCCTCCATTTCAAACTTAGGCATCACTACTACAGTAGCTGCAGAAGTATGAACTCGTCCTTGTGATTCTGTTTTTGGAACGCGTTGAACCCGATGAGCACCGGATTCGAATTTTAGTTTACCATAGACATCATCTCCGGTAATTTCTAAAACTATTTTATTGTATCCCCCCACAGTTCCTTCGTTGACATCTAAGACTTCTGCTTTTAATTTTTGAGTTTCAAAATACCGCGAATACATGCGATAAAGATCTCCTGCAAAAATACTTGCTTCATCTCCTCCTGCTCCTGAACGAATTTCAAAAATAACATCCTTTTCATCTTCTGGATCTTTTGGAATCAATAATACTTTGATTCGTTCTTCCATAGACTCTCTCTTAGGAAGCAGACCATCTAATTCCATTTTGGCCATTTCTTTCATCTCCGGATCCTCTTCCTTGAGCATCTCCTGAGCTGTTTCGATATTTCCAATCAAGTCGCGGTATTCCAAATAAACTTCGACCAACTCCTGTTTACTTTTATACTCCTTTCCTATTTTTTTATAGCGATCCATATCACTAATCACATTCGGATCAGACAGTTGTTCTTCCAGGTATTGGTAGCGTTCTTGAATGGCTTCTAATTTATCAATCATTGCGATAAGTACTTGTTCTTAATTTTAGCGAGTACAAAAGTACGGAAATATCCTTTCATCCTGGGATTAAAAACCATATTCCTGAAAGATCTAAGCCTCCATTTCTAAGACAGCCTCTTAAAAATAGAATTACAAACCCTTGCTTGCGATTGTTTTTAGAACAGTTTGCCTTGATCTTATAGAGGCATACTGCTGGAGTGCTTTTTTTACAATTTCTGTAAAAAAAGGAAAAACAAGGTACTTATTCAGGTAATGTTTTCTTGGATAAAAGCCCTTATTCTGAGCCTAATATTAGGTCAGAACTTATCGCATGGAGCTAAATAGGCGACACGCGAATTTTATCTTTTATGGATTGGATTAGAGCGGGGGAAACGGTGCGGCGATGAACTTTACTTTTTATAAAGTCTCTAAACGTTTTTTCTTTGGACAGGACGTCTCGGTATAAAGGATTTAATTTGATTTC
>CALLVY010000508.1 GCA_938015925.1 uncultured Saprospiraceae bacterium | reverse complement strand
TGATCAGGTCTTAGGAACGGGCTGGGCTGGTCGTTATTTGAATAATGAATTCCCGAATTTTCCGGTTGGTTTTCCCAATGAAGATATGCCAGATCCACTTTCTGTAGAAATTGGTTCTTTGTTGTCTTTGACTTTCAATGGTCCGGCCAATGCTATGGGATTGTCGGTGTCTGATCCGGCTGATTTTTTCAGATTGATCGATGGCGATACGGGAGCAGTTCCTGCGACTCGTGCGGGAGATAAATTGAAATATGTACGCCTTGTAAAACAGCAATCCAATGCTTATGGAGAGGTGATGAAAAATGCCTACGAAAGTGTAACGAGTCAGAGTGATTATCCAGACAGCAATCTAGCGGAACAATTGAAAATTGTTTCCAAATTGATTGCCGGAGGAATGAAAACAAGGATCTACATGGTCAGCATTGGCGGTTTTGATACCCACGACAATCAGGTCGATACTTCCGATACCACCAAAGGTGATCACGCTGATCTTTTAAGCGAAGTCTCCGAAGCGATAAGCGCTTTTATGAAAGACTTGGAATTTCAAGGCACACAGAATCGCGTAATGGGAATGACCTTCTCTGAGTTTGGCCGCCGGATTATTTCCAACTTTAGCGATGGTACCGATCATGGTGCCGCAGCACCACTCTTTGTTTTTGGTCATAATATCGAAGGAGGAATTTTAGGAGAAAATCCTACCATTCCAACGGGCGCAACAGCCGATGATAATATTCCCATGCAATATGATTTTAGATCTGTTTATGGTACAATGTTGCAAGACTGGTTTTGTGTACCAAATGATCAGGTGAATTCTATTCTCCTCAACACTTACCAAACCTTACCGATCATCTCTTCTTCCGATTGTGTAAGTGTAGGCGTTCGGGATCGCAATAGAAATGCGGGTACGAATTTGATCTCTGCTTATCCCAATCCTTTTGTGGACCGTACGACCATTGATTTTGAAAGTGATGGCGGACAATGTATGATCCAGGTCTTCAATGCACAAGGCCAATTGGTGGCTACTCCGACCAATAGAAAGTACGAGATTGGTCGACACCAATTATCCTGGGATTCAGAAAATTTACCAGCAGGGACTTATCATTTGCGATTGCAAAATGGGGTGGTACAACAGGTGCGTTCAGTGTTAAAGGTTAGATAGCATTTTTGCTTTTTTGTAAAAGGAAATAAAAAAAAACCTCCTGAATCTCTTAATGATTCAGGAGGTTTTTTTAGAAATGCTTAGCAGCTTGACTAAAAAATGCCAGCTGTAAACCGTAATTATTTATTCTGCTGACCCGCAATAGCTCTAACGATTTCCATTTCCAAGTCTTTCCCTTCCAATACATCCTCTATATTATAAACGATTGGATAATCAGGAATTACACCTCGCCCTTTGTCTTCTTTTTCTAAGTCAAAAACAATCCGAAATAAGGGATATTTGATTCTTACTTTACTGTTTGGTAAAACCAATCTGGGCATCTGGAACGCATTGGTACTTTTTTCACCACCGCCAGATTCCTGACCAATAGTTGTGATTAATCTGGGCTCTCTAAGATAAGAAGCTACAATGGCCGAGGAGGAAAAAGTGAGGCCGTTCATTAGCAACATACTACGCCCTTTGTATTGGTTTTTTTTGCGTGGCTTTTTATTGAAGCCCATATATTGATGCGTACTATCTTTAGAACTTTTAAAAGCGATTGGCATAAATAGCGGGAACAAAATTTTTCGGCCAAATTTGCTGGTAAGATGTTCATCGACACGGGGTTTACTCCTTTTCTTTTTTCCAAATAAGGAGATTTCATCATCTCTAAAATAAGAAACAAGCGTGAGTGCTTCTTTTCCAGAACCTCCGCCATTGTCACGCAGATCAATAGCCAAATTGGGAATCTGATTTTCCTGAAGGTATCGGAACGCTTTTTTGTAAAACCGAACCCCTCGTTTTCCTTCAAAACTTTTGATTTTTAGGACAGCCGTATTTTCCTGGTCTTTTAATAGTCGAAGCTGATAGCCTTTCTTTTTTAAAACGACCTTATCTTTTGGTAGCTCTGCTTTGGCCCGTTTTTTATTGGCTTTATTATAGTCGTCTAAGGTCACTCTTCTGGCAGGAAGCTGGAGCTCTCGGGCCTTGCCATCTGGCAAGAGAATACTGAGGTCAAAGTTTTCTTTTTGCCCATAATAAAAAAAGTAACGATAATCAAAATTCAAATTGAATAAACGTTCGCGATGAGAAAGATTGTAGCCATCTGAAGGAAACATGGATTGAAGATCGCTAATGATATTTGCGACACTATAGCCATTAATCGCAAGGATTTCTGAACCTGGAGGCAACTGCGTAGAATCCGCCAGATAATTGTAAGTTACCAATAATTGATTTCCAAATTTTTGAGCTTGAAAAGGGATAAAAGAAAATAAAGTTTCTGCCTTTTTTAAAATCTTGGCGTATTTGAAATAGCTGCTGGGGTGTTCTACTCGAGTATGTCCACAACCCAGTTTTGTAAACAATGGATACAGCACTTTTCTAAATTCCAATTCCGTCATCGGTTGATCGATTTGTGCTTCGGCCTGAGCAAACCAAAGCTTCATACTATCTTCCGGATGATAAACACCCCATCCAGGATGTTCTTGATAAAAGGCTTTATATAAAATAGAGAAATCTTCTTGGAGGACGCTGACACTGTATTTTCGATCAGGATCATAATCCTTTTGAGCTAACAATGTTGTGGTAGGAAAAAGAAAGAGAATTAGAGAAATTGTTTTTATTAGTTGCATCGGGAAATGAGGTTGGTTGAACTGTAAGTTAATATTTTTAGTCAAACCTCAAATAAAACTTACCCAGATTAACGCAAGGTTAACGTCAGATTAACGCTAGTTTAACGATTGGATTTTTGGCGCTGTATTTCCAGAAATTTTTCCAATTCCAAATCTCGATTTTCTAATAAGTCTTCCAAGGTATAAGTGAGTTCATGATCGGGCATCAGTCCACGGCCAATGTTCTCTGCGGAGATTTGATGTTGGATAGTGTAGAGGGGAAATACCATTCGCATACCCGTGTTCGGTAATTCTAATTTAGGCATTAAAAAAGCATTGGTACCTGATTGTCCACCACCTGTTTCCTGGCCAATGAAAGTAGCTCTTTTTTCTTCTGCCAAATAAGCAGCAACCAATACCGAAGCAGAAAAAGTTCGGCCATTAACTAAAACATAAAGTTCGCCATCGAAATGATTTTTTTTACGCGGTTTCAGTCGAGCACTGTGAATGACTTCGGTCTCTGTTTTTTGATTTTTAAAATTGAAGGGCACTAAAATGGGGACAACAAAGTTGTACAGAAATTTTTGCCCCAAGTATTTTTCATAGGTGCTCTTTTTGCGATTTTTACTCGCGATCAATTGATTAGGTTGATGGAGGAAATAGGAGAGTAATCTACCCGCATCTTTTACAGCACCTCCTCCATTATCGCGCAAATCTAAAACCAAGGTATCAATGTTCTTTTGATTAAGATATTTAAAAGCTTTTTTGTAAAACCCCTTTCCTCGTCGCTGACGAAAACCTCGGATGTCCATCAAGGCCAATTTGGGATGATCGGGGAGGGTTTGCAATTGATATCCCTTTTTTTGTAGTACCGTAGTTCCTTTTTTTAATCGATTGGCTTTGTCTCGATTGATAAGCGCTCGCCTTTCTTTTAAAGTCGCCTGATTGGCTTGAATCTGTAGGAGGCTAGTGTCGCCAGAAGGAGTCCGAAGTTTCATTTCATACTGATCCTGTTCTCCATAATAAAAACGGTAATAGGCGTCAAAATTGACATTGAAAGCACGGCGTCGATAAGTTTGATTATAGCCATCGCTGGTGATCCTTTTGCTGAGTGTCTGGATGATCTCAGAAGCATTGCGACCATCAATAGCTAAGATTTCTGTTCCGATGATTATTTGATTGGAATCGGAAGAGGTAACTTTTCCGACATATAATTTGTCTGCGACCCAAAACGCTTTGACCGGAGGATAGCGTCTTTTGAGTTCTGCCTTATCTTTGTTTCTTTGGTATTTGACAAAAGCTTTGGAGTTTTGCATGCGAGTATGCCCACAACCCATTTTGGCGATCAATGGATCGAGCAATTGGCGAAAGGCCAGCTCCGTCATGTCTTCCTGAATTTGCGCACCCGTTTGACGAAACCAGATTTCCATAGAATCCAGCGAATGGTATTGCCCCCAGGCAGGATGCCCTAAACCTATGGCCGAATGCAAAATGTGAAAATCTTTTTTTAGTAAATCCACCTTTATCTTTGCTCCTGGATCGAAGCCCTTCTTTTGCGCAAAGCCAGGGACTATTGCCAAAAGGAGAAGAAAGGGAACTAGAAAAAAGGATGATTTCATGAAATAGTAGTCAAGTTTAGGGTAAAAAAGCTAAAGTATTACTATTGAAAATCGTACCAGTTCTATTGAACGACTTTAACCTAGATTAGCCAAAAATCACCATTCACGCCAATCCTCCGTAATGTCTTCTTCCGTTTCGTTAAAACCTTTGATTTTACTGGCTAAAATGAGGATTTCTGCAATATCTTCTCTCTGTCCTGTTTCGATCAATGCATGTTCGCAGGTTTCATTGAGTTGGTTGAGGGCCAAAACGGTTTCTTTGACGATAGCCATTCCAGCCTCTTTGGTGGAAATTTTGTCCAATTGGTCTAAGTAACTATTGAGCAGGCTCATACATTCGTCTACCTGTTCGATCGTGTAGTCCTCGTCTCCGTCTGCGATATAATCAATCATATCTTTTCGAAGCTTGCTACAGATGGTTTTGATGGTTTCGTTTTCTTGTAAGCTCATTCTTTTATATTTTAAGTTGAAATAACTTGATACTCCAATAAATAATTTATTACACAGTGTATCTAATCTCCGATCAATTCTTTGGGGAGTTCTTTGGAAGCTTTAGCGCCCAGTTCCTTGATGCGCTCCGCGCGACCAATCAAGGTGTCTCCAAACTTCCGCGAGTCGGTCAATTTATTCATCGCACTATCATAAGCGTTTCGGGCAGCGTCGATGCGTTGGCCAATACTTTGTAAATCTTCTACAAAGCCACAAAATTTATCGTAGAGTAAACCACTTTGGCGGGCGATTTCGAGAACACTCTTTTTTTGTTTTTCTTGCTTCCAGATATAATTGACGGTTCGCATGGTGGCCAATAGGGTAGAAGTGGTGACAATCACAATGTTTTTGTCGAGTGCATCCAAAAAGATCCGCGATTCTCCTTGTAGCGCAAGCGCAAAAGCCGGTTCAATAGGAATAAAAAGCAAAAGATAATCAGGGGAATTGATTTGGTACAAATGCTGATAGTTTTTGCTGTGCAAATCTTTGATGTGATTGCGGAGGCTATCAGTATGGGCTTTCAGGTATTTGGCCTGCTCCGCTTGATTGGGCGCGTGAATGTATCGCTCGTAAGCCCTGAGCGAGACTTTGGAGTCTATGATCAAATGTTTTTGTTCGGGAAGGTTGATGATAAAATCCGGGCGTTTATCCTTTCCTTCTACATCTTTGAAGCTATTTTGGGTGACATAGTGGATGTCTTTGGACAAGCCTGCTTTTTCCAAAAGCATTTCCAATTGTACTTCGCCCCAATCTCCTTGTGTTTTAGAATCTCCCTTTAAGGCATCGACGAGCCGGTTGGCATCATGGCTAAGTTGTTGGTTGAGGCTACGGAGGTGTTCGATTTCTTTTTTGAGGGATACGCGATCTTTGGTTTCCTCCAGAAAACGTTTTTCAATTCCGTTTTCGAAATCATGGATCTTTTCTTTGAGCGGAGCCAAAACGTCTTGTAGTTGTTTTTGATTCTGTAAAGTGAATTTTTGACTCTTTTCTTCAAAAAGCCGATTGGC
>CALLVY010000507.1 GCA_938015925.1 uncultured Saprospiraceae bacterium | reverse complement strand
ATTTTTTACTGAATCGAGGCGTAAAATCAGGAGTTATGCCGGGTATATCGACTGATTTTGCAACGAAGAGTCAGCAAAAAAGGCTTGTGCCGAGCTTGTCGAGATAGTCCCTCAAAAAGCTTAGTTTAATTTGCTCTCTTAAGTGCTTGGACAAAATAAATTATAAATTACCTTCTGTGCCTTGTGGCTTTATACTTCCTCATTTTTTCCTTAAATATCCAGATATTCTCGTCAAAAATGACTCGTCTAAATCCACAATCCACTAGAATCTAATGATAACCTATTTTTGTCCAAGCACTTACTTAAAGCTAAATAACGAAATAATGTTCTTCAAATCTAGAGGAGAGAATGTTCTGAACCCTCGTTTATATTTAAAGGAAAAGCTATTTCTAAAACAAACAATATTCTTATAAAAAAAGTAACTAAACCACTTCTGCAACCACAAAAGTACTTCCACCGATAAAGATGACATCCTTTGCACTCGCTCGCCGCTTCGCGGCTCTCCAGGCATTTTTTACCGAAGAATAGCATTTCCCTTGCAAGCCAAATGCCGCTGCTTCTTCCTGCAATTGCTCCGCAGCTAAACCACGTGGGATATTGGGTTTTGCAAAAAAGTATTGCGCCTCTTTTGGTAGTAAGCCCAAGGTCTTGGTCAAATCTTTATCATTGACTGAACCTAAGACCAGGTATAAATTTTCACAAGGCAATTGCTTTAAAGATTCCATGACAATGGCCAAGCCACCTTCGTTGTGCGCACTATCCGTGATCGTCAAAGGTTGATGATCAAGGATCTGCCAACGTCCGATATATCGGGTCAGGGATTTTAGATTTTTTAAAGCATGGCGCAAGCGATCTTCTTTCAACAGCAAGTGTCCGTCTTGAGAAAGAATATCCAAGGTTTCCAAAAGTGTACTTATATTTTTGGATTGAAAAGGGCCTTTTACATTTACTTCTAAATCTTTGTAAATTTTTTCATCGCCTCTTTTTACTTCAAAAATAGTATGATCAATACCTTTTGAATCCTTAGAAAATAAATCATAATTTTGACTGGCAAAACTTATGGCACTTTTCATCTCCTTGGCTTTCTTTTCAAAAACCATTTTTACAGCAGCTTGCTCCTCTCCGATCACCACCGGAATACCTGCTTTGATGATCCCCGCTTTTTCTCCGGCGATCTCTGGCAAGGTATCTCCCAACATGCTTTGATGATCCAAACTGATATTGGTGATAACACTCAATAGCGGTCGAATAATATTGGTGGAATCCAGTCGACCACCGAGTCCTGTTTCAATGACCGCGATATCCACTTCGCTTTGGGCAAAATGCTGAAAGGCCATAGCTACCGTAATTTCAAAAAAAGAAGGCCGGATTTTTTTAAAAAGATCATGATGATTGGCGACAAACTGAACGACTTTGGATCGAGGCATCAATTGGCCATCTATTTTTATTCGTTCCCGAAAATCGCGATAGTGCGGGGAAGTGTATAAGCCTGTTTTCTTTCCGTGTGCTTGCAAAACACTACTGAGCATATGTGCCGTTGTTCCCTTACCATTTGTCCCGGCGATATGGATACTTTGAAATTGATTTTGCGGATTGCCTAATGCTTCGCAAAGGGCTAGAATATTATCCAAGTTTTTTTTGAAAGCGGTGCTACCGACGCGTTGGTACATCGGGAGTTGGGTGTATAGAAAGGCTAGCGTTTCTTTATAGGTCATTGACTTTTTTTTAAACTTTAGGGTGGTAAATTAGCCTTCCCTTTTGAATTCTCCAAACAAAATAGTTCTGGATAACTCTCCCAATATTTCGGAAACCAATAAGAGACCTTTCAAAAGGTCAAACCAAAAAGAAATCCCGAATTCTGGATTTCCAAAATTCGGGAGGACTTTTATTTTTGAATAGGAGGATTAATCCTTGTAATTATCTCACTCGGAATTTAATCTTAATCGTACCACACTGTTTGTCGACACTTCCTTTGCTAAATTTGTATTTCTTAGCAGCTTTTACTGCCGTTGCGACTAGACCAGGATCAGAACTGGTAGACCCCGCCTGTGTAAATTTCGCAGAAATCACCTGTCCGTCAGAATTCACACAAACTTTCATTACCACATCTCCTACCTTCTGAGAATTATCGGTAATCTTAGGTTTGGACAAAACTCCACGGCCCCCCAACCCTCCACCAATTTCTCCAGACCCCGTACTCACTCCATCCAAAGCTTTTCCATCTGGATCACCATCTGGTTGTCCTTGGTCGCCAGGATTTCCACCATTGCCTGTTCCACCATCAAAAGCTCCGCCAATCGCATCTCTAAGCGCCTGGGCTTCCGCATCTCGTTTGGCTTTGGCAGCGGCTTCTGCGTCTCTTTTAGCTTTCTCAGCAGCTTCTTTTGCTCTTTTGGCTTTATATGCCTTGGCTTTTTCGGCAGCTGCTTTATCCGCCTTTTCTTTATTTTTACGGTCTTATTCTTTTTTCTTCGCTGCCGCAACCGCTCGCTCTTTCGAGTTTTTATCGGTATTGACCTTAGGTGGATCCTTAGGTTTTGGTTTTTCCTTTTTCGGTTTTTCAACAACCGGTTTGGGAGGTTCTACCTCTTCTACTTCCTCCGCTTCCGCTATTGGTTGGGCGGGAGCAGCTCGTTCGGGACGATCCATACCTTGGTCTGGCTCGCCGAAGCTTACCAATACGCCA
>CALLVY010000506.1 GCA_938015925.1 uncultured Saprospiraceae bacterium | reverse complement strand
CGTAGGGCAGAATGATTTTGTTGGGGTAAAATTGGCAAGGAGTGAAAAATTATTGCTGGCGATAATCGGAGTGTTGAAAGCCGGAGCGACCTATGTTCCTTTGGATGTCACTTATCCCGCAGAACGATTAAAATACCTGGAAGAAGACAGCAATTGCAAGCAGATCATTGATGCGGATTTATGGGAGGAATTCTTAGAAGTAAAGGCCGATTATAAAACAGCGACGAATAAGCTTCCCCAAAGCGCGAGTGCTATCGCCTACCTCATCTATACTTCCGGCACCACCGGAAACCCCAAAGGCGTGATGATCACGCATCAGAATGCGGTTGCGATGATCGACTGGGCACAGCAGGAATACGACTCTTCGAAAATCGAAGTGGTCTATGCTCCGACTTCCCATTGTTTCGATCTTTCTGTTTATGAAATGTTCTACCCTTTGTCTATTGGCAAGAAGATCAAGTTATTTGAATCAAGTTTACAAATCGGTCCAGCCTTGGCCAAAGACCAAAACATTCTACTGAACCTCGTCCCTTCGAGCATGCGGAATATTTTAGACAGTGGCTATGATCTGCAAAATGTGCAGATGGTCAATTTAGCCGGAGAACCTTTCCCGGTGGACATCGCTGAACGATTACTAAAAACAGTTCCAGAAGTAAGAAACTTATACGGGCCATCGGAAGACACCACTTATAGCACCTGCTATAAATTATCTCCCGAAAAAGTATACGACAGCATTCCAATCGGCCAAGCCATCAGCAATACCCAAGCCTATGTTTTGGACGAAAACCTACAATTGGTTCCCGTAGGTGTAGTCGGTAAACTTTACCTGTCCGGCGCTGGAGTCACCAAAGGTTATTTAAACAAAGAAGACTTAACCGCAGCGAAATATATAGCTTCTCCTTTCGGCAAAGGAGGAAAAATGTACGACACAGGCGATTTGGTAAAATGGTTGCCCGATGGCAATCTCGCCTACTTGGGAAGAAAAGATCATCTGGTAAAACTAAGAGGGTATCGGATTGAATTGGGAGAGATAGAAAATGCAATGGCTTCCTTTTCTGATGCGATCAAACAAACGGCGGTTAGCGTCAAAATGCACCTTGGCAAAGCGGTATTGGTGTCTTATTATGTGGCAGAGAATGCCATAGAGCTAAGTGACTTGAGGAGCTATTTGGAATCCAAATTGCCAAGCTACATGGTTCCCAGTTATTTTATGGAACTAGCGGCCATCCCGCTAACGCCGAATGGAAAAATAGACAAAACCGCATTACCCGCAATAGACCAAAGCTCAGCGGTTCAAAATACTTATGTGGCTCCTACGGGTTCCACCGAAAAAGCCTTGGTGCGGATTTGGGAAAACGTATTGGGGGTTTCTCCGATTGGAGTAGCGGACCCGTTTTTTGAATTAGGAGGCCATAGTTTGATGATTGCGCAAATCATCAATGCGATTTATAAAGAACTAGAATACAGTGCCTCGTATAAAATATTCTATACCAATCCGACGATCAAAGAACTAGCCAAAGCCCTTAAAAAAGAAAAATACCTTCCGATTACTGTCGCCCCAACGGCGGAATCTTATGCATTGACGGCTTCCCAAAATAGATTGTGGGTCTTGAGCCAGTTTGAAGGCGGCTCTCTTGCCTATCACATCTCTTTTGCGATTGAGTTGAAAGGGCAGCTGGATGAAAAGGTGTTTGAAAAAGCCTTCAACACTTTAATCGAACGGCATGAAATATTGCGCACTTCTTTCAAGATGGGAGCCGATGGTGAGCCCCGACAATATGTGTTGCCAATCAATGAATTGACCTTCCAACTGGAAAAAGAAAATTTTATCCAAAAGCCAAATAAGGCCGCGGCGATCAATAGCTATATCAATCAAAAAAACAGCCTCGCTTTTGACCTGACTCAAGCTCCTTTGTTGAGAGGCGCATTGATCAAAACAGCGGAAGAGGAAAGGGTTTTTATGATGTCGATGCATCACCTCATAGGAGATGGCTGGTCTATCGAAGTGTTGGTGTCAGAATTGGTGAGAACCTACAATCGATTCATTCAAAATAAAGCAATAGATCTCCCAACTTTAAATATTCAATACAAAGATTACGCAGGATGGCTGGCCAAAGAATTACAAGTAGCGAAGCAAAAAGCTTCGCAGGATTATTGGCTCAAGCAATTTTCGGGAGACCTCCCCGTATTGGAATTGCCTAGCAATAATGCACGTCCGCTGATTCGAACCTATACAGGAGAAAGTATCAGCTATACCTATTCCAGTCAATTTTTAGCGCGCCTAAAAGCTTTTTCCAAAGCACAGGATGCAACTTTATTTATGAGCCTAATGGCTGGAATCAATGTGCTCCTACACCGATATTCCAATCAGAACGATATCATCATCGGAACCCCCATAGCAGGCAGAGAACATCCAGATTTGGAAAATCAAATCGGTTTGTATCTCAATACCTTGGCCATCCGAACAAAGCTAGAAAAGGGGCAAGGTTTCAAAGATTTACTTGCCTCAGAAAAAGCGACTTTGCTAGAAGCTTATGCCAATCAAGATTATCCATTTGGTGAATTAGTAGGCCAGTTGGATTTAAAAAGAGATACAAGTCGATCGGCCTTGTTTGATGTGATGGTGATTTTGCAAAGTCAGGAAAAATTGGCGAATGTAAATACCGAAAGCGAGTTGAGTGGTCTGGAAGTAAAGGAATATGAAATAGAAAATAAGACGGCACAATTTGACCTTAGTTTGTTCTTTAGAGAAGCCGACGGATTGTCGCTGACGATCATGTACAATACGGATATCTATGAAGGCTCGTTTATTGAAAAAATATTTGGCCATTTAGAACAAGTCTTTCTAAAAGTATTGGATCAACCGGAAATTGAAATTCAGCAGATCAATTACTTGTCCAAAGAAGAGGAACAGCAATTGTTGATCGACTACAATAATACCGCTACCGGATATCCCGAGGAAAAAACCTTAGTCGATTTATTAGA
>CALLVY010000505.1 GCA_938015925.1 uncultured Saprospiraceae bacterium | reverse complement strand
TTAAGCCCGGGATATTCTCAAAACTATTTTCACTATTAAATTTGAGCGCAATTTATATTGAAAAAATCAGATTAGAAATAACGATTTAAATATTAGACTAATAACCTGTAAAACCTGAAACATGTCAAAAAAGATTTCCTCCCTGGCTTGGATTTTATGCTTATTCTTAGCCGTATTGGTTTTTAATTCTTGTCGGACCGAAACCAAGACGGACACAGACGGAGTAAAGGCCACCGGCCCGGTAGTTGTCACCAGCCGCTTACGCGGAAACCCCGATGTTTTAAACCCTTACCGTTCATCAAGTGCTTTATCTAGATATGTTTTTCGACATACTTTTCCAACCTTGGTTTATTATGATCCGAAAACCGAAAAGATATCGCCGATGTTAGCTAAGGCGGTTCCCGAAGCGGTTCCAATTACTAGTGGACCATGGAAAGGAGGGGCTACTTTTACCTATGAAATACATGACGAAGCTGTTTGGGACAATGGAAGTCCCGTTCAAGCTACTGATTATATTTTTACGATGAAGGTGATCAATAATCCTAAGATTACAGGGGTTACTGCGCTTTATCGCGACGTATTATCTTTTATTCGCGACGTAAAAATTGATGCAGAGAATCCTCGAAAATTTACCGTTTATACGGATAAGCCTTATCTGGATTCTTATGCGGCAACAGGAGCATGGATTTATCCAGAATATGCTTATGACCCTAAAGGTTTGATGAAAGATTTTTCTTTGACCGAATTATCAGATGGCAAAAAAGCGGAAGCTTTGGCGGCAAAAGATAATCGACTAGAAGAGTTTGCCGTAGAATTTATGGATATCAAATATGCTCAGGATAAAGATTTTATCTCTAACTGTGGCGCTTATGCACTGGAAGAATGGGTGCCTACCCAAAGCCTGCGTTTAAAGAAAAAAGAAAATTGGTGGGGGAATAACTTAGCAGATAAATACCCTTTACTCTCTGCTATTCCAGAAGAAATAATTTTTAAAATTGTACCCGATCAGAATGCAGCAGTGGCGATGATTAAAGAAGGGAAACTAGACGTTGTAGGAGCCATTCCTTCCAACATGTTTCTGGAGTTAAAAGAAAATGAAATAGTGAAGAATCAGTATAATTTCTTTACGCCCTCCACTTATGTATACAATTTTATTGGGATGAACGGATCTAGTCCGAAGTTGAAAGAAAAGGCGGTGCGAAAAGCACTTGCTCATCTATTGGATCTGGATGGAATTGTTAACGAGGTCTATCTTGGTATGGCAACAAAAATTGCAGGTCCTTGGGGCGCTTATGAATATGGTAATAAAGATATTAAGGCTGTTCCTTTTAATGTGGAGAAAGCGATTACTCTTTTGGAAGAGAACAATTGGAAGGATACGGATGGTAACGGAATTAGAGATAAGATGGTAAATGGAGAAAAAGTAGAATTAGACTTTGAATATGCGATTACTCCTGGAAACAATACCAGTAGTAATATCGCTCTCTTTTTTAAAGAAGCGACTAAAAAAGCGGGAATCAATATTGAGGTGGTTACCAAAGAATTTAATATCCTTCGCCAATCTTTTCGAACCAAAGATTTTGAATTGGCTTCTAGTGCCCATGCTTTGGAACCTAATTTTTATGACCCTTATCAGCATTGGCATTCCGAAAGTAGAAGCAATTATTTTTCTTTTGGAAATGCAGAATCGGATGCTTTGATTATGGATATCAGAGAAACGATGGATATTGCAGAACGAACCAAGCTTTATCATAAGCTAGAAGCTATTATTTGTGAAGAACAACCTATTCTGTTTGTAAATAGAGCAACCGAAAGAATTGTCATTCACAAGAAATTTAAAAACGCTTTTGCAACCTCCATTAAACCTGGATTTTTCGAACATTATTTTCACTACTAAGCTATGCTCCGTTATTTCGGGACACGTCTTCTTGTTTTTATTCCCACTCTGCTGGTAATTTCTATGGTGGCCTTTGCCCTCAGTAGATTGACACCAGGAGATCCTGTGGAATGTGGCTTTGATGGAATGTCCGAAATGAATCTGGGAACGGCTACCGACCGAAATGCATTTAGAGAAACTTATGCCAATGAAGCAAAGGTAAAAGGATTGGATAAGCCTTATTTTTATTTTTCTTTTACCTCTGCCGCTTATCCAGATACCTTATACCGGATACTGGATCGTTTTGAAAGACAAAGCCTCAATAAGTTGATCGCCCAATACGGAAATTGGCCAAGGATCAGTGAGTACTACTCCAATATCCAATCGCTGGAAGAAGCTCTTTTCAAGATGCCGAAAAACCAATCCAGAGATGGGCAGATTGTTTTATTGCGCGATTTAAATCAACTTAAAATTGCCTATCAAAAGGAGAGTATCACTGCGCTGCTTGACCAACTCCAAAAGGTAATTCAGGCGGATAGTCTATTGGGAGTTCATCTAGCGAATCCAATCTCTAGCCTTGCTTCTTCCTATCAAAGCGTACAAAGCGAAACCACACCCGGGCTATTGAAAATACCTCGCTTTTATTGGCATGGATTAGGGAATCAATACCATCATTGGTTTTCCAGATTTATCAAGGGGGATTTTGGAACCTCTTGTAGAAACAGTCAACCAGTACTCGATCGAATAAAACCAAGTTTGTTTTGGACATTGATGATGAGTCTCCCTGCTTTTTTTCTCGCTTTTTCTATTTCGATTCCGATTGGTGTTTACACCGCTGTAAATCCGAATTCCTGGTTTGATAAAATTTCTACGGTAACGCTTTTTATTCTTTTTTCTTTGCCTTCTTTCTGGATTGCTACGATATTGATTGTCTTTTTTACCACTAAAGAATATGCTTGGTTTATGGATATTTTTCCCGGAGTGGGTTTGGGGGATTTGTCTACCAGTGCTCCTTTTTGGGATCGTTTTTGGGAAAGTAGTTCTCATTTGATTCTTCCGGTTTTTTGCATGACTTATTCTGCTTTTGCTTTTATTTCGAGGCAGATGAGAAGGGGAGTGATAGACGTTATTCGACAAGATTATATTCGAACGGCTAAGGCCAAAGGTTTACCTAAGAATAAAATTATTTGGAAACATGTTTTTCGGAATTCTCTTTTCCCACTCATTACGATGATTGCGATGGTTCTTCCTAGCTTGATTGGTGGGGCCGTAATTATAGAAGTCCTTTTCAATATTCCAGGGATGGGACGGGAAACGGTAGATGCTATCCGATCGCGTGATTGGCCGGTGGTTTATACGGTCTTGATGCTGGCAGCAGTGCTAACCCTTATTGGTAATTTGCTTGGTGATTTCCTTTATGCAATGGCTGATCCACGGGTGACTTTAAATTCCCGGGACTAAATTAGAACGGATTCTCTAAGGGAGGATCTTCGATTTATTACAGAAACCTTCCTTCGGTCGGTTTTCGTCAAATAACTAAATTAAAAATGTTTTTCAAACGCAAAAAACAACAGACATTAGAACCTGCTTCGAAGGAGCAGGGGTATTGGTCTGTGGTGCGAAAGCATTTTTATAAAAGCAAGTCTGCGGTATGGTCTATCCGTATCTTGATGGCTCTGATCTTTGTGGCTTTGTTTTCTGACTTTATCGCCAATGAAAAACCACTCTATTGCAAGTTGGATGGAACAACTTATTATCCTGTTTGTAAAGATTATTTGGTAAGTCTGGGTTGGGATAGATGGGATGCCCAATTTTTTTCTATCGACTGGAAAGAAGCCAATTATGAAGCAGTCGTTTGGGCTCCAATTACTTATTCGGCCTATACCATTGATTATAAGAATACACAATTTAAAAGTCCCTTTGATGCACAGCGGGTAAGCTCAAGACGTCATTGGCATTGGTTGGGGACGGATGAGATCGGACGAGATGTCGCCGCAGGAATGGTAAGTGGTACGCGTACTGCGATGTTGGTGGGGGTTATCGCTATGTCGATTGCAACGATTATCGGCGTATTTTTTGGCGCCATTGCTGGTTATTTTGGAGATGATCGTTTGCGAGCTAGTCGCCTGCAAATCGGATGTAATTTGCTGGGCTTGGTTCTGGGGGCTTTTTATGGTTTTATGGTTCGTTCGTTTGCGCTTTCGGATGGTGGAAATTCCTTTCTGGAAATGTTGAAGAGCATGCTAATCTTTCTGGGGATATTGGCCTTGGCCAATTTACTTGCATTCGCATTGGAGCGATTGAGTGGTTGGAATAAGAAAAGGGCTCTTCCTGTAGATCTGATGGTCATGCGTTTTATAGAAGTATTAAACTCCATACCAGGATTACTGTTGGTTTTGGCTATTCTGGCTTTGATCAAGCGTCCTACTATCTTTGATATAATGGTGATCATTGGTTTTATTGCCTGGACAGGGATTGCGCGTTTTCTTCGAGGAGAACTATTGAGGGTTCGGGAGTTGGAATATATTCAGGCTGCACAGGCGATGGGTTTTAACGAATGGAGAATCATTTGGCGCCATGCCCTTCCCAATGCTATAGGTCCTGTATTGGTTTCAGTAGCCTTTGGTATTGCTTCTGCTATCCTGATGGAAGCGGCGCTTAATTTTCTGGGATTGGGTTTGTCCATAGATCAAATCACCTGGGGATCTTTGCTCAATGAGGCGAGGAGAGATTTTTCTGCTTGGTGGATAGCATTGGTTCCAGGCTTTGCGATCTTTATCACCGTGACGATTTTCAACCTAATAGGGGATGCTTTAGGTTCAGCGATCGACCCAAGATTGAATCAATAAAGTGAAGAAATATTCGCAATAAAGTGAAAAAAGGGTCGAAAAATTTGGTGAAGCCACTATTGTGCTCGTATCTTTGAGGAGTAAAATGGCGTTTTTTTAAAGAATTAAGCGCTTTTATACGCCAATAGCAAAAGGGAGGAACTCCATTAAATTGGATCTTCATCTTTTCAAATGGCCTCATAAAAAAACGATTGCAAGTTATTTTCTTTTTTTCTTCTTTCGAGCATCCTTAGGGAAAAGGTTGGTTCTTCCACCCTTAGAAGAGAATTCTCCCTTCTTATTGGTTTTGACGTGGACAGATTCCGTTACCGGGCAGCCCGTCTTCTTGCTACAAGAGCTAAAAGAAAGAGAGCAAACCAGAAGAAAGGAGCAAAAACCTAGGAATATCAAGTGCTTTTTCATAAATGAAAGTTTATTTAACGGGAAGTACACGTCCGGGTGAAGAGCAATAATTTACTTTTTTGGATGTTTTATTCTCCAAATATCAGTTGATTAGTAGTCAAAATTGAGCCAAATCAAGCTCAATTTACCGAAATATCAAAAAAAATGAGGCCAGCGCAAATAATTTTTTTTTACCTGATCTATACCTAAGATACGGAAAAAAGGAGTGAAAAATT
>CALLVY010000504.1 GCA_938015925.1 uncultured Saprospiraceae bacterium | reverse complement strand
ACCTTGTTGATCCAATTTGCTTTGGTCGCAAATGACACAGATATCTGGTTGGACAACAGTATTGATTTTTTCTGAAGTTCGTTGTTCGATAGGAAGCGGAAGGCGAACATCAAAAGGAGCAGAGAATGCGCGACAAGACCGATCTTTTAGGGCTCCCCAAATTAGACCAAATAAATTACCAGAGACTTCTTGGTGTAAGCGACTGGGAGCAGGAGATATTCGATAGACCTTCCCCCGAATCAGTTCCACCATCTCTTCAAACTGCCAGGTGAGGTAGTCGGCATAAGTATAGCGCTTACTAAGATCTAATTGATCAATATCGGTAACCATAAAATCTAATTTAACCCAAATTACAAATAATAATCCAAAAATGCTTCCTGTGATTCAATTCTACTATCCTTGTTGATATGCCGAAAATATTGACATTCTGTTCACTATCCCCAAATGATATAGGTTTTGACTTCTTCATTATTAAGAAGCTTCTAAAAGAGTTGTGATACGGTTTTAGGCCAATATTGAAAGCTAATTACTACAAAAATTAAAGCTTAGAAAGGATTTTCGACTTTCGCCCTTCAAGCCATTTTCCAAGCTCACCTATCTAATATTTCCTTAATATTAACTAACTTACCTGTGAAATCAACCCCACACCAAAATGACTACTAATCCTACCGTTAAATCTTTACTCTTTAACACGCGTTTGTTGTACCTCATCAAATACCAGGAGGTATTGGGGCACTTGGATCGTCCAGATGCGGATCTCCAAAAACTAGATCAGTCTTTTCAAACTTTATTTGCCCATTGGGGTAATCCAAAATTTTGGACAGAAAATATTCCTTGGATAGCAGGGAAGACCTCTGATTTGATATTGCAAGTGGATAAGGTCAACCCTAGAGAATGCAGTGCTTTTAAAACGGCTGCTACTACATTGCTTCAACACCTTAAAGAGGATTTACTCAAAGATGCTTTACAAAGGGTAGTGAGTACGGATACCTCTATGTGGAATCTGCGGATGCTCAATGCTTTGCGTAAGACCTCGCAACAGGTAGACGCAAGGGTGGCCCTTTTTAATAATCAGGGAGAAGACCTGGATAATAATACGGAATTTCAGGACTTGAAAGAACACCAACAAGGCTTGATGGCGACTTATCGAAATTTATTGAAGACCAATGCCGTAGAGGCAGACGAAACGAAGGTGAAGAATATTAAAAAAAGGGGGATAAGGTTGGAAGCAGAAATAGTCCTCACTGAATTTTTTAATAAACACAAAAAACTTTCCGCTTATATCAATAAGCAAGTATCGGCAGTTGGCCTGATACCGCATTTCGCAGAAGTGCCTTCCGAGGAAAACCAAAAAAGCATCACTGCTTTATCTCTGGCTTTGATCAAAATGGATCAACAGATTGGAACCTTAGCCAAAGCTGGAAAAGACTTTACCAAAGAGGCGGATTTTGCAAGCCTTAGTACGGATCAATTGTCTTTGCAAAATACTTTTCGCAAGGCTTTGTATTGCAATACCATCACTGCGACTACTTCGGATACCAATACCCTTGAACAAATCGCGAGCTCACTAGCAAATGTAAATGACCTGTCGGGAATCAAAACCAAATATGTAGCACTCAATGATTTGATGCGCAATCATATTGCAATAATTGGCTGAGATAACAGCTAGTTTAGAAAAAAATGTTTCCCAAAAAATCAGCAAAAAAATGATGAAATTTTCTTTACCTATAGTCTTGTGCTTATTTGCTTTTGCTCCGCTTCAAAGCACGCATGGACAATCTTTGGTGCAGGATACCGAGCAACTTTTAAGTGCATTAGAAATGCTGGATACCGCCAGCTCTGTTGGCAATGATTTTGCGACCGTCAATGCCACGGCTCAGATCTTAGCGATTCTACAAAATTACGATCAATCTGTTTTGACAGATTCGATGAATACCAATACCTGGAGTAACCTACTCGGGAATTATCAGAAAAATGCGCTCGTACAAAAAGTCTTGCGAGAAAAAAACTTTAGCTTGCCGGATACCTTGCCCACTAACTTTTATCAAAGTTATGAGCAATGGAGAGTGGTAGAACGAAGTGGAGAAAGACAGAAAATATTATCGCTCTTGCATGCGGAAAAAAAGGTCTCGCCTTCTAGTTATTTATCCGTATCCAATACCTTAGAGAAATATGCTTTACCACCAGTACACCATACCACAACAGCGCATATGGCGGCCCAGGAAAGCAATGGGAACTTTAATAGCGGCATACTCAATGCGACGGCAGTGATCGAAGGTCTGTTTGAATTTGTATTGGATCGAGCGAAAGACGAAGTGGTGATTAATTTTTTGGAGAAAATGTTAAACGATGATACGCCTGGTTTGGAAAAAATATTCCCAACCGTCGTTGGTCAATTTTCCAATAAATCCTTTACGTATTCCAATTCCTTTATCGAACGTTTGCGAGAAGCTTTTTACCAAGACATCCAACACCTAAGTATCAATTTGCCGGTACTGCTTTTGGAAGATGATTATTTTCGATCCTTGCAAAGCGAACCGGTGGCCTATAATTTTTTGGCGATCTATAGCATGATTGGCATGTCCATGAATGATTTGCCAGTGGAAGAAATTATGCCCATAACGCATCGCTTTATCTACCAAAGTTATGAAGAGGCAATGAAAGAGGTGAGCTTTGAATTGGCAGATAAAGCTTATGGGCAAGAAGAGTACAGTGATTTGGTAGCAAAGACGCGAACGACCTTAAAGCAACTTAAAAAGGTCTACCTGGAATTGGATGAAGCGGAAGTGAAACAGAAGCAAAGAATTTCAGACTTGAAAGCAAAATTTCCTTCTGATATTATTCCGCCAGTAGCCAATGATTATCTGCAAAAATCAGCCTATGATCTTGACGTTTTATTGGGAGGAGATAATGGGCCTGCATATGACTTGGGCTTGTTGCCTTCTTTGTTGGAAGGGCGTTTGGACTCCACTTATATTTTAGGGTTTACGACTTTGAAATCTTACGATAAGTTTTTTGGTACCGAAAAAGACGACCGACAATGGCGTGCGGCTGGCCTGGAAATTACCCGCAACCTAAACGGGACTTGGTATCAAGACAATAGCATAGCGGATATTTTTTACAATTGGCAAAAAGACTTGGCAGATTTTGTAGTTAGTTTGGATAAATGGGAAAATGCCATTGACCCAGACGGTGCTTTGCAAGCGGCCATCCAAAAGCTCAACAAGGATCGAGACCGATTGGTCGCTACGATTGATGCTACAAAAACACATTGGTCAGCAGGGATCAAATACGATCAAGTATTGGCTTTAGATTTATTGGCCAAGATCGCCAAAGGACTTGACGACCTTGATGATGATCCTGATTTTGAAGACCTGCCGGAAGGAGAAAGATTGGAATTGAAGAAAGAAAAATTATTGGCCATTGAAAAGCGTTTGATCATTCAGGACAAGCGACTAAAGACAGCCCATCCAGAAAATTTTGAGGCGACTCCAATGGATAAACTTTTGGCCGATCGTAATAATTCTACCACTCCATATGGCTATGTGATTGCCCAAGTTGATGACTTATCAAAAAGCCTCGGCCAATTGGATCAACAATTAAAAATACTAGATAAAAAGTATGCCTCACAGAGTAGTCGCGCCCGAGACAATGCCAAACCGATTTTGCAAACAACGGAGTTTGCGACGCAGTTGATGTATGGCCTTTATACCGGAGAGGAAGATCATAAATGGATCACCAAAGTAGAGTTAGATAGCATGTTGGATGGTGGTTTGCGGCAAGATGTTTTTATGGGTTTGTTGACCCAACGTTTGAGTAAGGTCAAGGATGTTCCTTGGTTTTCGACCGATGGGGTTACGCGCTTGGTAGAGTTGACAGTCAATGACTTACCGACGCTTCCGAAATATCAGTTTCCAGATAGCATCAAAAAAGATTCTATGGCCTTTTTTCATCGCGCTTCTTTTGTAGTCAATACACTGAATCGAATGTTGGAATTGCCGCTGGTAGTCAGTAAAGAAAATATTCGCGAATTTACCCCACTAAAAAACCAAATACCAGGGATGGCCAATGTGCCGGATATCGCCAACAATACCCTCGATTTTGTGTATTACCTCAACATCAAAGATCACCGTCATGCAATCAGTACCTTGATGCGTTTGTTTGATTTTCTCGATGAAGATGTAGATCGAAAGGCCAAGAATTTAAGTGCTAACAGCAAATTAGACCTGAGCGATAAGCAGCCCAATAAACGCAAGAAAGTGATTCATTATTTTCAAAAATACGGAAGCTTTGTAGCAGACCTGATTGATGCAGAAGAAGGGGATGAGGTGAAGGATTTGCTTACTAATATCGCCGATCCACCAGGAAGTTCACGGCTCAAAAGAACCCAGGAAATGACCGTAGGTTTTAATGCCTATCTTGGTGGAAATGTAGGTTGGGAAACCTGGAGTGGAAGCAGCATTACGACGCAAGACGAAGGCTATTTTGGTTTGGCGCCAAGTATTCCGATTGGTATTTCTGTAAGTCGATTATTTGGAAAAAAGAAACACTCTTTTTCTTTGTTCGTTTCTTTTCTTGATCTGGGAAGCTTGCTGACTTTTCGCCCGGATAGTGATACTTTTGGAGAGCCCGTATTGACTTTCAGAAATGTATTCAAGCCCGGCTTGCAAATGCAATACAATATTCCCAAGACTCCTTTTTACCTCGCAACCGGAAGTCAATATGGCCCGCAGGTATTGGAAGTCGCCAATAAAAATATTTCTCTAAATTCAACCCGTTTTTTCTTTGGCTTTGGAGTAGATGTACCGATTAAGACTTTGTTTCAGAAATAAAGAAACCTCTCCTCCCCAAAGAATATAGAGTATTAAACTAATTGTATCATCAACTTCAAAAAATGTC
>CALLVY010000503.1 GCA_938015925.1 uncultured Saprospiraceae bacterium | reverse complement strand
CAATCCCGATGCGCACAGCACCGGAGGTATCCACGATATCCATTTTGGCGTTTTAGCGGCTCGTAAAGGTGGGCTCTCTGCGGAGCATTGTGTCTGTTGTTTTGACTTAGCGAAATTCGAAACTTTTTTACAACCCAAATATAAAATATTACAAGTTGCAAAGTGACCTCTAGTTTTCTATACCTAATCCAAGCGTTTTTAAAACAGCACAAAGAAAGACTTGTCTAAAGATTTCAAAATTGCTAGAAGCATTGCTGCTGCGAATGCAAACAGCGTACACCAAATCTTAGTGCTGATTAGAAAATGAAGTCCTCTTGTGAGTTTTTCAACCTTTCTTAATTCGGAATAATTTCAATAAAAATTTGAAATTCTCAATTAAAACCCGCACTTTTGATCTGCAAGTCATTTCTATTGGAAGGGATTTAGTGAAAATAATTGCAAGTCATTTTTACTTAATTCCAATTTACATTCTTCTTCTCTACAGTTTTAGTTACAAGTTTCCTTAAGTATATTGCTTAAGGCAATTATCCCATTTTGTAAATTAAAGCTGAAAATCATGTTCAAAAAACTTTTACTCCCTTTTATCTTACTCTGCTTTTATCAAACCTCGGTAATGGCACAAACCAATGGATGCCTTGATTTGCAAGTCGATGTCGATTTTGCAGCTTGCGCAGGAGATGGTGGCTTTGTTACGCTATCTGCCACCAATGGAATTCCTCCTTATAATTATACTGGATTTGGATCTGTTCCAGGAGGACAGTTTACCACACCCGTTACCTTGGGACCACTGGACCAAGGAACTTATACGATTGTCGTAATGGATTCTGACACCTGCGATGCGGATGCTGTTTTTACAATAGTAGAACCAGTGCCTATTACTATTGATGCAGTTCTAGTGCAGGAGGCCTCTTGTTTTGCTAATGACGGAGCAATTGTAATTGAAACTTTTGGTGGAACTCCGCCTTATACTTTTATTTGGGCACCTGGTGGTCAAACAACTCAGAATATAAATAATCTTGGCCAAGGAAACTACACGGTAACGGTCACAGATAATAATAACTGTACAGCTGTTCAAACTGTTTTGGTTTTCGGTAATGATAATCTGGATTTTTCCATCTCCACTATTGATGTACTCTGCAATGGGGATGCTAATGGTTCTATAGAAGCAATTGTAGCACCCGGTTCAGGTTTTCCTCCCTATTTTTACGTTTGGGATAATGGACTTGGTGGATTAACATCACCTATAATTACGGGACTTCCAGCTGGTACTTATTGTGTAACTATTACTGATGATTCTAATTGTCAGTCTTCAGGCTGTGCAGTGATTACGGAACCTCAAGCATTGTTAGTTGATGTTATAACAATCGACCCCTCTCCGGGAACTGGTGGACAAATTACGGCAATCGCAATAGGTGGAACGCCACCTATTGCTTATGAGTGGAATAATGGTTCTCCCAGTAATACAATTACTGATTTACCTGCTGGAACCTATACCGTCACGGTCACGGATTCAAATGGTTGTGTCAGTGAAGTTGACGTTCTTCTGCAAAGTTCAGCAGTGGATTTTACCGTAACAAATGTTGATTGTAATGGTGATAACACCGGCGCGATTGATTTGGATATTCTTGCTACTCTACCTCCTCCACTTACCTTTTTATGGCAAGGACCAGGAGGCTTTACTTCTACAGAACAAAATATTGATAACCTGTTTGCAGGAACTTATATCCTTGAAATTACAGACGGAAATAATGAGACGAATGGTTACCAAGTTGATGTTTTGGAAAGTCCACAGATCTTTGCTGTCGTAAGTCTGCCTTTTCTTTGCCATGGTGATCCTTTGGTTGCTACAATAACTGTTTCTGGAGGAACGGCTCCCTATACTTTCGATTGGGGAGGATTAGATCCCAATGATCTACCAGTAGGACCTTATTCGGTGACCGTCACCGATGCATCGAATTGTACTTTTGTTTACAATGATGTGGCCTCAGAACCTGAAGAAATTGTTATTACCTATACGGTTAATAATTCAACTTGTAATGGAGCCAATGGCTGTATTGAGCCTGTGGTAACCGGAGGCGTTCCAGGTTATACTTATACTTGGTCGAATGGTACCACTACTCCAACTATTTGTGGATTAGCTGCGGGTACTTATAGCCTAACCGTAAATGATGCCAATGGATGTTTTGCTACCAAAGATGTGGAGGTTTTGGAAATTGGCGGGCCTATCGTTATGATGAGCGGTAGCACCGTTGTTTGTGATATGGAAGGTTTTATCAATGTTCTGGTTTCTGGTTCTGTTCCCCTCTCTTTTGAATGGTCAGATGATCCCAATATTACTACCCAAAATAGAACAGACTTAGGCCCCGGGATTTATACGGTAACCGTAACAGATGTCAATGATTGTCAAAATATTTCTTCGTTCTTTATAGAATCTTCCATCCAATTGGAATTGTCTACTATGGCTGCCGGTTGTGATAGCACAGGAGGAAGTGCCACTGTTATTGTAACAGGAGGTGCAACGAATCCAACTTATGCTTGGAGTACTAGCGAAACCACACAGAGCATTTTAAATCTTGCTCCAGGCGGATACTCGGTAACCGTAACCGATCCTGGTCCAGGATGTCGACGACATGAAAATGTAATTGTACCCTTAGACTCTTTTTGTTTTGTAAGCATCTCTGGAACGGTATATATCGAGCAAGTCAATCAAGATTGTGTGCCCGATGCTGGAGCAATAGGAGCCGGAGGTGTTTTGGTGACCCTTGATAATGGACATAGTACTTTTACAGATAGCGATGGTAATTATTTCTTTAATGAAGAACCTGGAATTTATGCCGTATCTATGGTTTCGAATAATCCGCAATACGATGCGCTTTGTGCCGGACCGATTAGTGTCGATGTTTCTGCTACGATGAGTAGTTCGGAGGACAATGACTTTTTCGTAGAATATGCGATCGACAAAGACCTCAAGATTTATGTCAATAAAGGAAACGCTCGTCCTGGCTTTACCCAGTTTATCCAGATTTGTGTTTGGAATTTTGGCGACTCGCCAGCAGATGGAACCCTTACGTTTGTTCATGATCCTATACAAGAATTTCTCAGTGCTTCTCCAACGGAAGACAGCTATGATTTAGCCACCCAGACCATTACCTGGACATTTACGAATCTAGCTCCTGGTGCAGTTACTGTTTTTTATCCTAAAGTAAAATTGGATCAAACCGTAGCTCTTGGTACTCCACTGAATTTGAATTTTGAAGTCACTCCAATTGTGGGAGATGAAACACCTTGGAACAATACCATTCACTGTCCGATGGTTGTCACTGGATCTTATGACCCGAATGATAAATTGGTTACTCCTGGAATGGGAGAATTTGGAACCATTTATGGTACGGACACTTTGCTGACTTATCGCATCCGATTTCAAAATACTGGAACTGATACCGCCTTTACTGTAGTGATTAAAGATACTTTAGAGATGGGATTGGATATGGAAACCTTGGTTCCTGGCCCCGCTAGTCACTCCTACGAATTGACCGTGGAAGACGAAAGGACTTTGGTCTTTACTTTCGATAATATTATGTTGCCAGATAGTTTTGTCAATGAACCCGCTTCCAATGGCTTTGTCTTTTTTGACATTCGGCCAATTGAAGGAACAAGCTATGGGACGGTAATCGAAAACTCCGCTGCGATTTATTTCGATTTCAATTTGCCCATCATCACCAATACGGCTACGACCACCTTTGATATAAATGTAAATACGTTTAAGCCAGAAGATTTTGCTTTGCCTTTACAAGTACAACCCAATCCATCATCGGGAGAAGTCTTCTTGTCTTATAGCTTAGAAGAATCCCAAGCGGTTTGGATTAATGTCTATGATATGCAAGGGAGGTTTATTGCCAATTTGCAAAGGAAACAAAAGCTACAAGCCGGAAAGCATCAATTGCTTATCCCAGATACTCAACTCCCCGGAGGTGTTTATTTCATAAGAATTGAGACGGATCAAAAATTACAAGGAATCAGTAAATTGATCAAACTGGATTAGCGAATTGTAATAATCTGAATTTAGTATTAAGCTATAGTCATCCCGGATTTTGGAGTTTTCCAAAATTCGGGATTTTTTTTTGCTTAAAATTGAAAGGCTTGAATTCGTTTTTTTATAGAAATGACCTTGGATCTTTGGCCTGGAATCCTGGAGTAGAATTAATCAAGAAAAGTGTAATGGAATTAAAAGGGAAGAATGCTCATCTTTGTTAAAAGATCGAGTATAAGATCAACCCCAAAGCGAGATACTATTTGATTTTACAACAAATTATTCTAAATGCTATGAAAATTATTTAATAATTTGAAACACCGTAAAGTATACTTCTTTACCTAAAGAATCAAATAATCATTTTTTGCTAATGTTAATTGGAGGTTTTGTCCAACAAAACCTCCTTTTTTAATTTTAAAAAAAAGGAAGTTTTTTGTAACAAATATTTTTTGATAATGCATCGAATCTGAATTTCTTTTTTGCCCCAAAAACTAAAATAATATTTTTTATATTAAATTTTATTTATATATTTACATTCCGTTTTGTACCACTTTAAGGGTATTTTTAACAAGCATCTAACGGAAATAGACCTCGATTTTTGCAAGTTCGAAATAATGCCCTTAAGTTTGAGTCAACAAAAACAAAAGAACCCACATATCAACAAAATTGCTCTTGTTTTTTAGTAGAGCAATCACTACAACAAATTATAATCTCAGAGCCTTTCTATTTATAGAAAG
>CALLVY010000502.1 GCA_938015925.1 uncultured Saprospiraceae bacterium | reverse complement strand
TATCAGATGGACTTGGAAGCATTTGCCAAACACCACATCGACCAAAAAGCAGATGTAACGATTGCCACACTTCCAGTAACGGCCAGAGATGCTCCTGGATTTGGGATCATGAAAGTAAACAAAGAAGGCTATATCAAAACCTTTATCGAAAAACCTGCTACCGAACTCTTACCCGATTGGAAATCTGATGTTTCGGAAGCAGACCAAGCGAAAGGCAAACACTATATGGCGTCCATGGGAATTTATATTTTCAGCAAAGACATCATCAAAAAACTTTTCGCAGAGAGTGAAGAAGCGATGGACTTCGGAAAGGAAATCATCCCTTCTGCAATCAATGGTGGCCTTTCTGTAGCCAGCTATCAATACGATGGTTATTGGGAAGACATTGGAAGCATCCGTTCTTTCTTTGATGCCAATATTGCCCTGACTGATAATATTCCAGATTTTAATCTTTTCGATAATCAACGCATCATCTATACCCGGCCACGTATGCTTGGCCCTTCAAAAATATTTGGTACGCACATGCAAAGTGCGGTAATGGCCGAAGGTTGTATCATTCATGCTTCGTCTATCGAACGCTCCGTCATCGGAATCAGAGCCCGACTTGGAGAAGGCTCTAAAGTATCTAATGCGATCGTCTTTGGTAATGATTATTTTGAGACGCTCGAAGATTTTACACAAAAAGATATTATTCCAATGGGCGTTGGAAAAAACTCGCATATCGAAAGAGCGATACTGGATAAAAATTGCCGAATTGGTGATAATGTAATCATTCGAGGACATGAAGATCTGGAAGATTCGGAAACGGAACTTTACCGGATTGTCGATGGCATCATCGTCGTTAAGAAAGGTGTTATCATCGAGAGTGGATCTCGAATTGGAGCAACTGATATTTAAATTTGTGTTAGAATAATACTCGGATAAAAATTTCAAAAAACCATTTCACAATGAGTAAACGTCCATTAACTTTTCTTTGTATCTCCAGTTATTTCAAAGGAGAAGATTTTCTTCGCTATTGCAAAAAGGAAGGGAATAAGGTTTTTCTCATCACCTCCGAGAATTTAAAAAATGAACCCTGGCCCTGGGATTCCATCGACGATACTTTTTATCTCCATGAAGATAAAGACCAACAATGGAACATGAAGGATTTGATTGGTGGACTCGCTTATTTGATGCAGTCTAACAAAATTGACCGAGTGGTCGCTTTAGATGATTTTGATGTAGAAAAGGCGGCACATGTGAGAGAACATTTTCGTATTCCAGGAATGGGACAAACGACGGTTAGGTATTTTCGAGACAAATTGGCCATGCGTGTAAAAGCAGAAACAGAAGGTATTCCTGTCCCTGCATTTAGTCCGCTTTTCAATGATGACGAAGTCAATGATTATATCAAACGGGTAAGTCCTCCATGGATGATCAAACCCCGGGCAGAAGCTTCTGCTACCGGGATCAAAAAAGTAGATTCGGCCGATGAACTTTGGAAAGTCATTCATAGCCTGGGAGAAAACCGCCACAATTATCTGGTAGAGCAATTCAAACCCGGAGCGGTCTATCATGTAGATGCCTTGACGGTAGATGGCAAAGTCCAATTTGCCCGAGCATCTCAGTACCTCAATACGCCGATGGAAGTAGCACATGGAGGAGGAATTTTTCGTTCGACGACTATCGAATTTGGTTCCAAAGAAGACAAGGCACTTCAAAGACTCAACGCAAAAGTGATGAAAGCTTTTGGGATGCAATTCAGCGCTTCGCATACGGAGTTTATCCGTTGTGATGATGACGGGAAGTTCTATTTTTTAGAAACCTCTTCCAGAGTGGGTGGTGCTCATTTGGCAGAAATGGTAGAGATGTCTTCTGGAATAAATCTCTGGGGAGAATGGGCTAGAATTGAGACGGCGATGGCCAAAGGTAAGGCCTACAAATTACCTAGAGTCCGAAAAGACTATGCGGGGATTGTGGTTTCTCTAAGTCGATTTCAACACCCCGATGACTCTTCTTTTGAAGATGCGGAAATTTGTTGGAAACTCGAGAAAGATTATCACATTGGAATGATTGTAAAATCTAAAAAACGCGAACGCGTTTTAGAACTCTTGGTCGATTATGCTCGGCGGATTGGAAGAGATTTCCATGCTAGCGTTGCTGCTCCTGATGCAAAAAAAATGATTTAAGTAAGTGCTTTTTAAAACAGAGGGAGTGTCCATCCCTTGGAATAAACACTCCCTCTGTTTTCTAATTTCAATTTCTTTCTTTACCCATTTTTTCCATTAGACACTTTCCCTCCCAACTCATTGGAAATAGTTGTCTTCGCTGGATTTCCGCGATAATCGACCCGACCACCAGTATTGGCATTCGCCTCCAAAACGTCTAAGGCATTTACTTCCAACTGTCCTCCAGTATTCGCTCTGGCATAAACCCGCTTGGCTTGCAAATCATAAGCATCAAGCATGCCTCCCGTACTTCCTCGAGCAGTCAGCTCATTTACAAAACCACTCAATTCCAACTCTGCGCCTTCTCCACAACTCACTTCCAGGTCTTCCAACTCCAATTCCAAATCTCCCGTAGCTCCCGAACCAAAAGACAAACGCAAAGCATCTCCTGAAATCACTTTCTGTTCGCTCTTGACTTCTGCTCCTGCATCCGCACTAATTCTTCTCAGTTTATCTTTATAGACAACGACGACATCAATGTACTTTTTATAAGAACCATACTTCCACATTTCCCGACGCTTGACAATCAAAACGCCTCCTTTTACTTCCACCAAAACCTTATCTTCCTCATTGGAAATTTCTACTGCATTTTCATCACCCGGCTCCAGTGTCACCCGAATTTTTCCATTCACTCGAAGTTCATCAAAAGGGCTATCAATGCCATGGGCCATCGAGGTATAAATAAAAGCCACAGCGCAAAAGAGGAATAAGCTTATTTTTTTCATAGGTCTTGGTTTTTTTATTATTTTAAGAAAAGAGTTGACCTAAGAGACAAGGCTTTGGAAAAAAGGTTGCTTAAAATAAATCGTTCTTTGTTAAACTCCGTGATCAAGCAAAATAGAATTTATAAAAGAACCAATTAATTAGAAATGAAAAAACATATCCAGCTTTACATTTATGGAAAGGTACAGGGCGTTTGGTACCTGGGCTCTACGCAACAAAAAGCGATGGACCTAGGTTTGTGTGGAATCGTACGCAACCAAGCGGACGGGAGTGTCTATGCAGAAGTGGAAGGAGAAGAAAAGGTATTGGAAGAATTGATCACTTGGTGTAAGCAAGGACCGCCTATGGCAAAAGTAGATCGAGTAGAATTGAAATCCGGGGAATTGAAGCATTACCCGGATTTCAAAATTCTAAGAAAATAGTTCTGTGAAAAATCAAAAAGAGTCGCTTATCAGCTTTGGAAAAAACCAACGCTTCCTCCTACCCAATCTTTATCTTTATTGTATCGCACGCCTACCATTTCGCCTTTACTCAGACGCGCCAAATTATTGACAATTCTTGGTCGGGCAGTTCCTTTATCCCAAAGCATTAGCATTCTGACTTCGCATTTGGCAGGGCCACTTGGCGTTTGTACCAAGGGAGCATAATTGACTTTTCGCTGTAAGATATAATTCTCTTTGTCTTTAATCGCTTCTAAATCGTAACGATTGAGATTGATGATCACTCCCGTTCCTGCAAAAGAATAGAGGGGTTTTAACACGTAGTTGTGCAAGTCATCAGGAATGCTTTCTAGTTCATTTAGAAAGTGCGTTTTGGGAACATATTTGCTATCCAACAAAGGCAAGGTATGTTTACTGATTCGGAAAAACCAATGTGGATGACCGATCCATTCCACATTCGCTTCTTTGGTAAAATAGAAATCCCGTTTTAGATCATCCCGACGGATGAGTTCATCAAAGATAACTCGATTAAAGATTTTTTCGACCCCTACTTTTTTGCCTTGCTCATTGAGGTAATACAAATCTTTTCCATCCATTTTTATATCGGAAACACATTTGGTTTTAAAACCGAGCAATTGCTCGCCCACCCAAAAATCAATTTGCGTTACTTGCTTGTGCGGATCAACTTCCAACAAAACCACTTCTTCCGGGCGACTACTTCCGATGATGATTTGTCGCATCTGATCGATGTATTGCTCCGATGTAAGTCCCCCAAAGAGATGGGTAAAATCAGATGGAATATCCATTACTTTTTGATAGGATTGCGCCAATAAATCTTGGAAAAAATAGAGCGATGGAAATCCTTGAACTTCGATCAACTGAGGTGTAATATTACCGTGTTCATCTTCACACAAACCAAAATCCATTTGCAAAAACGTTGTATGATCCGTTTCGTTGGGAACCACTTGGCCATTTAGAATCGCACCTGCCGATTTTTCTTTGAAATCGGGTTTGCAAATGACATCTGTAATTTCTTCGCAGGCTTCAAAAAGCATTTTCTTCAACTCCTTGGATAAGAAAATGGGAGATTCTGCTACGCGAAAATCAGGTTTGTAATTATACGTTTTGGCAATGGTCTGTAGCAGCTCTTGGTATTTTTCATCGGTGAAGGCTGCGTTGTACTGACTTCTGATCTGTGAGATCATAGGGAGGTGAAAGTTTGAGAAGGTTCCATTTTATACGGCATATAAAATGGAGCTTGTGTTGGTTAAAAATCGATTGTTATTTCTAAGCGTTAAAAACTTGCTTAATATTACTTTGGAAGTATTTTTTCTATTAAACCTAAGATTTCTTTTTCTATGAAGAGAAAA
>CALLVY010000501.1 GCA_938015925.1 uncultured Saprospiraceae bacterium | reverse complement strand
TCATCGGCGATGATTTGCTGGTCGATAATATCGATCACCTGTTGGGCTTCTGCGGGATTGCAGCCCGCTTGATAAATACCATCAACGGCTATAAAACGAATCGGACGATAATCAAAAACGCCAGGCATCGCCTGCAAACGCTGTTGATAAAATGCCGCATTAGAAAAATCAATGAGCTGTGGATGTCTGGAGCGATAATGAAAATCCAAATGATAATTGTCAAAGTCGAGGTCGATCGCAAACTCTAAAAGCGATTCCAGGCTCAATAATTGATTTTCCAATTCTACCTTTTGATTGGGCTCTTCTTCCATGTCGTCTTCTTCAATCAAACCATCAAAGATTTTACTAAAATAACTGGAAGGAGGCATTTGATGCTCATCCCCTGCAATGATTTTTTGTCGCCCTTTGAGTAAGGCAGGCAAGGTTTCTTCCACCCGAAGTTGACTGGCTTCATCAAAAAGAACAATGTCAAAAGGTTCGATTTCTTCCATGCCATAAAAGAGGGTAGCGGCCAAAGTAGGCGAAGCCAGGACGACCGGAAAGAAACTACTGAATAAAGAAAAATCGGTATGTACGATACGCCGCAAAGACTGTCGCTGATGCTTTTCGCTTTTGCGTTTGTTGTAAAGGTTTCGAACTTTTAATTCATTGCTTCGATTAAACCGCAAAATGGATTTTAGTTGTTGTTCAAAAACGGACTTTTGAATGTAGTTGACTTGATTGTCTTCGATTTCTTTTAAGGCTTGATCCAGTGCGGCATATTGGTGTTCATTGCTGATGGAAAGGGTAGAGGCATTGTTGCTTAACAGCGTTTCCAGATATTGGAAACTGAAAATTTTTCCCCAGTCTTTTTGATCTTTTAATTGGGTGACCAAGGCGCGGGCAGGTGCTTTGAGATCGCGTAGTGCGACGGCCCATTCAAATAAATATCTAAAGTTGGGCGCAGGGTCTGCAAAGAAATCTTCCATGGCCTTGATCTGCTGCTCGATATTTTTAGTGTCTTTTTTTACGCCTGGAACCAAAGTGAATCTTTTGTTCAACCAAGCATCGCTATTGATTTGTTCCACCAGTTGGCCAATGGCTTGTCGGTATTGTTGAAAGGTCGGGAGCTTGGGATCGCCTTGCTCCAAAACACTTTCCCGCAATTGGTCTTTATGCAATTCTACTAGTCGCGGCCAGGAGGTCATCCAGTTGATCTTGCGATTTTTGATGCGGTATATTTCTTCGGCGACGGCGGTGATATTGTGAGTAGGTTTTCCATCATAAGCAAAAGAAGGAATGGCGAATAGCTTTTTTTGCAATTGCTGCATGAGGCCGAGGCATTCCTGTTGGTCAGCGATCAAGGCTTGTTTGCGTTTGGAAAAGACCGCTAGGGTTTGGTAAAAGAAACCACTGGTTTTTTCTAGTTTTCCAAAGTTGGGATCGCCCGCATACTTTTGGAAAATATTTTCTAAGTCGTCTAGCAGAGATTGGAGCTCTCCTTTTTCTCCGATTAATTTTTGTTGAAATTGTTCTCCACTGCTAAGGTGATAGGCCGTTTCCAATTGTTCAATTGCTGTAAAAGCTTCGCGGTATTTTTTTACACTGGCGCGGATTTGATCTTCCAGCAAATAAGGATTGTCTCCTTCCCAACGGTCGATCTTAAAAATAGAAGGGAGTAAAGGACGAGCGGCCTGGTATTGTTGTTCTGCTACTTCCAGAAATTTTTCGGTTTGCTGGTATTCTGCAATATTAAAAGACCAATCCGCATAATCGAGATGGAGAGAGAAATGAGTACCTTCTGCTTTTAGTTTTTTATCCAAAACCTGACCGACCACTGCCGACCAATTCTGTTCTTCCAAAAAGTGCTTGTTGATAAACGTATGCCGATAATTGATTTGACTAATCAATTGCATACACTGGTCTATCTTGGCTTGTAGACTGGCTTTCGAGGCATTGACTTTGGTGCGAGAAGGAGCATGTTCATCCACAATATTCCGAACTCTATCGACCACCTTTCTTCTATCCTTTTTTTCATCGCGCAGAATAATGGAAAAATCAGCGAGCCCTTTCGCTTCAAGATTTTGATGAATGACTTCCAGCGCCGTTCTTTTTTCACAGACCACCAATACACTTTTTTTGTTTTCCAAGGCATTGGTGATGATGGCCGTCAGGGTTTGGCTTTTGCCGGTTCCGGGTGGGCCATGTACGACCATGTTTCTTCGATTCTTTAGCGCATTGAGAATCCCTTGCTGAGAAGGATCGGTTTGTACGGAAGATAAAGATTGAAAACTAGCATTATCGACACCGCCCAATTGGATGGCTGCATCTTCGCGAAGGAGCAATTCATCATAGGCTTTGATGATGCTTTCTTTTTGGGTTTCAAAAATGGAAAAGATAGCGCCCCAATGAATATAAGCGCGGTTTTTGGTTTTTTCTTCGAATTCCTTTTTGCTGGGAATGGGAGAAAGTTGTAGCGGGAGTTCTTTGATTTTTAGTTGTTCCTCCTCGGGGAATTGGTAATTGGTTTTTTCCAAAACCTGAATACAAAGTTCTTTTAATTCTTCTCGATCCAAAACCCCATCTTCCAGGATTTCCTTATTCAGGTGTCCGAGTTGAATGCCGATATCTGATTCGAGATGATTGAGGAGTACCTCGTTGAGCAGGATGGGATCTTCTTCAGATTTAACGATCGTCCATTTGTTTCGTTCGGAATGTTGTATGATTTGCAGAGACCAAATAAACAATGGCGCTACCGTGACTTTATTGTCCTTCTGATCTCGACGCACCAGCAGCGGATAACCAAAACCAAAAGTGTTGATCCCTTTTTCGAGTTCGATGTCTCTGACTTGATAAGCGAGATTATTGAGTCGCTTCGCGACCTCATTGATGCCCTGTAATTCTTCTGCTTCCAGTTCCTGCAAGTCGATGCCATCAAAATCTATAGAAAAACGAAATTTGGGATCGCGGAGTAGCGTATCCAGAAAATGTTGGACAAAGCCTTCCCATATTTTTCCAAGGCTATGGACATCAAACTTGTACCGCGATCGTCCCGGAATGGCATTGAGATGTACGCCATTGCGATTGCCTACTTTGAGGCGTTGCTGGAGGGATTGAAGGAAATGCGGGCTGAGTTTCATGAATAACTAGTCGGTTCAATTTGTTTTGGAGTTTAAAGTTAAGTAATTCAGGCAAATTAAATGCTTGAACGCAATTTTGTTCCCAGCCAAATTGGGATTGTATTTTTCTTATTAAAATTCCTTTCCTAAGTTTTTGTTAAAAAGTTGAAATCACCCATTCGGGTGAGGGCTTCCAAATACATATGTTTTAAATTTGTAATCTACTTGAGGAGGATAGTAATTCCCTACGATTTTAGCTCCTGTGTAAAACCACAAAAGAGATACCGAATTATTTGATCTCTTTAAAGTTTTGGAACTCCATTTTTGACTCTTTTCGTTTAGAGGTTTTATCCCTAACTGAAAAGAGTAGAGCATAATTTTCTTTCCCAGTACCAATGAGTAGAGCCTGAATAATATTTTTTTGACTTAAAAAAGCATTATGAATTTTTTAAAAAACGTCTTTTTATTAAGCCTTTGTGCATTCGTTTTTGTCTCTTGTGAAAAAGAAAAAGATGTCGCTATTGATGGCGTCAAGGATTCTTTTGAAGAAGAAAAAAGAGAAATATTGGAATACCTCGATGCCCAAAATTACAACATTGATTCTGTAGGATTTAAAGGAGATATGGTTTTCTATGAAAGAGACATGGCCTGGTATCTTCCGCATTTAATGAAAACCATTCATGGAGAAATTATAATTGAAGAAGAGAGTGATCCTGATCAGGCGGAGATGATTTTTGCGAAGGATAGACAGCACTCGATTAACGAAGCGATGCGCTTGGATGCCGTCACGAGAAATAATGTAGCAAGCATTACTTATTTTATCCGTTCAAGTGTACTCGCTGATTGTGGACTCGATTGGCATCTTGCCATTCTTGGTGCAGCGGCAGATTGGACAGCCCTCAACTTTTGTCGAGTAAACATGACTCGGGTTTTTGAGCAGAATGCAGCGGATGTTATTTTTGGTTCAGATTTGGATACTGGTATGCCGACCTCCATGCAAAACTTGGCGGGTGGAACTATCGCTCTCGCCCGTTTTCCACAAAATGGGCTTGTTGGAAGACACGTTTCTATCAATGCTTCTTATGATTGGCTGCCTAAAAAAAGAACAGCGATGATCCATGAAATAGGGCATACCTTTGGCTTTGAACATACGGGAGGTGGTGATGGAGGACAATGGGTTCACGGTACGCCACTCAATGAGTCTGGTTCGGTAATGAGCCCAACTTTTTTATCTGCGAATTCTACTTTTAAACCGGGTGATATCCGTATGGCTCGAATGTTTTATCCAGATTCTTATAATGTACCGACCAACTTTACCGCAGAAAACTTAGGCAATGGAAAATTGGGTATTTCCTATCAAAATCCATCTTATGTATCTCGCCCTTATTATTGGATTCGAATAGCAGTTTATAATACTGCCGGAAATATCACAAGTGTTCAATATCATCGAGCGACTGCAAATGTTGGTAGTACTGTTCAACTCATTACGCTTGATGTTAGTGGTTGGAAAGGAAGTCATCTTTTTGCACTACGCGGATGTAATTTTAGAAGAGATGTTTGGTCTCCACGGACGCCTCAAGTTTTAGTAAATTTCTAAGGAACTTTGGTCTCAAAAAATAATTACTAGGCGGTAAAAGATCTGGTGCGCAGCTTCGAGCTGCACCCCAGATTAAACGACCGCCTAGTTTTTATTACCTGAAAATAATCCTTTGACCATTATCCCTCCGATCCCGATCAAAAAATAAATACTTCGGATCTATCTCCACCCGATCCGGTTTTTGATCGACGATCAATTGAAGCTGCATTTCCTCCCGATCAAATTTTACAGCCTCAATAGCAAAAGGTAAAGCAGGATCGTCCTCCGAATAAATACCAATTTCAAACCAATCCTGCAAGGCTACTTCTCTTTCCAATTGATCTTCCTCTAATTTTATTTTGCGACTTCGAATATCCAGATCGATTTGATATTGGCCATTGCTGAGCGCCATTCCTTTGGCCGATAAAAGTTGGTTGTCAAAAAAGGTGATGTCGTAAAATAAATCCTCGATAAGGTATTGCAAACTATCCGGAACTTCTTTTTCCAAATGCCGGAGGTAATCAATAGAGCGCGGAAAAGGAGCATCCTGATAACGGTATTCCTCCAGGAAATTCCGCAGCGAACGATTGACCTTTTCTTCGCCAATCATTGCTGCCAAAGCATACATCACCACCGAGCCTTTGCGATAATACAAATAAGGTTGGTCTTCCACCCGATACAAAGGCAATTCTTGCTGGATTTCCTGTTGGCGTCTGTACAGATATTGATCATAATCGTATTTTAAAAAATCAATCATTCCCAAAACGCCTTTGTTTTTTTTCATCAGCATCAAGGAGGCGTATTCTGCAAAAGATTCGGTTAGTAAATTACTGCCTTGCATATCTGCTCCAACGACCTGGTGCCCCCACCATTGATGCCCAATCTCATGGCCGATGGTAGAGGCAATGGGATTATTGCTTTCTGGGTCAGATAGATCCAATACAAATCCACGAGATTCCGAATAAGGCATGGTGCCGGGAAAAGCCTGAGCGGAATTATTGTATTGTGGAAATTCGACAATGCGAACTTGTTGGTGAAAATAAGGGCCAAAATTTTCGGTGTAATATTCCATCGAGTTTTCCATTTCGTCCAACATGAGTTCAATGTTGGTTTCATGTTTTTGATCGTAGTAGATTTCCAAATCAATGCCTTTCCATTTTCGACGGGCCAATTGATAGGAAGCAGAAATAAAATTATTGAAGAACAAAGAAGGGTGATCGACTTTGTAATGAAAATAAGTTCTTCCGGCTTCTTCCCATTGCTTAGTCAAACTTCCTGCGGACAAGGCGATCTGATCGCTGGAAGTAGATAGCCTTGCTTCCATGGGAATCCAGGAATGTTGTTCGGCCAATTGATTGTTGTGGCAATGGGGGCAATCGCCTGTTTCGAGTGGGATGATGGATACTCTTTCGCCTAGGCCCTGTAAGCGCCTTTCCTTAGGGTCGCGGATTTCTGATGCTTTGCGATAGCCAATGAAGGGAGTGATTTGGGAATGTTGAAGAAAGGAGCCATTGGAGACGATTCTTTTTTCGCTCACTGCATTTTCAAAACCTCGGGAAGTGTAATTGGCGATTGTTTCGATCCAAAAACTATCTTGAGGGAGCATGGGTTTTGCTAAGGTGTAAATTTGAAAACCAGATAGGCTATCGTTTAAAGCAAGTTGGGCATTGGGGATTTTTATTTGTTCGTCCCAGCCATTGTTTCGATTGAGGTCTCTGGTGCTAAAATAGAGGCTGTCGATTGTGGAATCGGTATTGTTTTTTATCAATAGTTGGCTGCTGCTGCTGAGCTTTCTTTCTTTGGGGAAAAAATCGACGAAAAAACGAGCAGCAGTGATCTGCGGCATTGGAGCGAATTGATGTTTTTTATATTTTAATTCATATTTTGCTTTTGCAGCATTGCTGGAAGTGGCATTGGAATAGCTGTTGAGAATTTGGGTGTTGTAATAGACAAAGCCAGTAGTGCTGATCCAAAGAGCAAAAAGTCCCAAGCTGATTTTAGTCAAAGTAGGAGACCAGGCATTGCTTTTGTTTTTCCAACGTTGGAGAAAGGCGCTGTCTTTATTTCTGGGCCAGAGTAAAATTCCTGGTAAGAGCAAAAGCAATGCAAAGAGGAACCAATACCAACTAAACCAAAGGTTACTTTTTAGAAAAGGGCCATAGCG
The DNA here is from genome assembly GCA_938015925.1 of uncultured Saprospiraceae bacterium. Taxonomy (GTDB): domain Bacteria; phylum Bacteroidota; class Bacteroidia; order Chitinophagales; family Saprospiraceae; genus CALLVY01. The sequence goes on along the minus strand of CALLVY010000501.1, from coordinate 216 downwards.
ATTTAGGTCAGAAAAAATATAAGCACCATTGCTACCAATTCTTAGCATATTCGTTTCCCAGCCCATTCGATTGAATAAATAACTTTGTCCGGCAATTAGGACAATCGATAAAGCCATCCCCAGAAATTTATGGTTTACCAAGCTTTGGATTAAAATGGTGACACAAGCCCAGACCAAAACAAAAGGCGCAATTTGTACCATCATTTCCGTAAGGTA